>NZ_JAPFCD010000030.1:0-60369 GCF_026153155.1 Photorhabdus aballayi
TAAAAATCATTGGCCGTTAGCTATTAGATGTACTAGCTCAGACCAGATCTGACAGTTACCGGTTATTTATATAGATGTCTGTCAGATTAAATACGCTTTCAACATAATAATTAATTACAAATAAGTTTATCCAGAATCAAAAAATGAAAATAAGAGATCTAAAATCTACCGAATAATCAGCGAATATGCTAAGGATTACGCCGTGAGGCGCTTTCGCAAAAGCCCTCAACGGCGTATTTCCGCAATTTATTCACAATAAGCCAATAACGTTTTCTGGCACAGTTGAGAACGAACGCAATCCTCTTGATTGAAATGGATAACACTGACGATTTCATCATCTGAAAATCTTCCCAGTGCATCACGCAATCCTGATACGACGCCAACCGGCAAATCACATTGACTTATATCACCATTGACAATCACAGTCACATTTTCTCCAAGCCGGGTCAGAAACATTTTCATCTGATTAATCGTTACATTCTGAGCTTCATCCAGAATTACAAATGCATTTTCAAATGTTCTGCCTCGCATATAGGCAAAAGGCGCAATTTCCACTTTGCCAATTTCAGGCCGTAAGCAATATTGCAGAAATGATGCTCCCATGCGTTTTAATAAAACGTCATAAACCGGCCGGAAATAAGGGGCAAATTTTTCAGCCATATCTCCGGGCAAAAAACCGAGATCCTCATCTGCCTGTAATACAGGACGGGTGACAATGATCCTATCAATTTCCTTATTAATCAATGCATCCGCAGCCATTGCCGCACTGATAAACGTTTTACCACACCCCGCCTCCCCACTCGCAATAATCAGCTTTTTGTAATTTATTGCGCGCATATAACGCCATTGCGTTTCGGTCCGTGGCAAAATTTCCGAAGTATCCCGGTTATCACGTGCCATACCAATGGCTTCTACGCCACCGAGTTGTACCAGAGAGGTCACATTATCATCCTGATAACATTGATGATGGCGCAAATCCCTTTTCATCATCCGCTTTGCCTCTCGACGTGATTTAATCACTGCTTTCTGTCTATTCATAGCAGTATCACCTTATCGTTGTTTTCACCCATACGGTGTCATATCACCGATATAATCACTACACCCGTTATCTTTCAAGATACATCTTGAAATCCATTGGGTATACGTTATTTCAAATAGATAGGCGCCTCCTTTTCGCTTATTTAGCCCCATAGAAAAACGGTGGTAGAACCGTCACATATATTAATGACTTTGATATTCCCACAGGTTCGCATATCATCGGAACATCAATCATTAACGTTACTCACCATTATTTCTATTTAGTGAAAACTAACGAATCATTATGACAGTATAATGACAATTTCCAAGTTTTGACAAACAAGCCAGAAACTCTCGATTAAAAATAATCGACAGTATTGTTTATTTATTTTTGCGATAAGTTTAATTCATTAAATAATATGACTTAATATTTACAGTGATAAGTATTCATTAATATAAGCTAATTACTTAACACCATAGTAGCCATCATTCATTTAGCTATTATAGTATTGATATATTCAGTTACCATCCAGCAAAGAAGTCACTATCTGCAAGCGCTCTTCTCTACCGGATGGCAACAATATTATTATTGATGACAACAGAGAAAACAGTTAATTATCTGCTTTATTAAGTACTCTTACAGTTTCCAGCCAATCGAAAACCCGCATTCTTTGCTTCACCTTCTGTTTTAAAATAGACCGCGTTCTTCTCCTGAATCACCTTATAACCTGAACAATGAGAAAAATGATAGATTTTGCTGTTATTATTCCCTTTAATTAATCCTGTAGAAGAGGCTCCAGATAACCCCTGTTTTTTCTGGGTATCTGCTTGATTATTTCTTTGCCCTTTTCCCTGCTCGGTTTTGGGAATGCCCGCAGCGGAGTTTTTATGCCACAATTGCCATTTCTGCTCACCGGTAACAAAAGGATTATGATGCCCCATAATACCAGCAATGCGGTTATCTCTCTCCCGCTCCCATTTACTCGGTGGATATTGGCGATCCCAAGCGATAAATAATTGCTGTTGTTGACGAGACATGGAAAGATTGTAACGATCATGCATATAAAAATTGATCCGAGCGACCTGCCCTTTTACTTCATTTCTTGGCTCGAACGTGCGAGATTTAAAATCGACTTTACTGGTACAATGACCATAATCATTCGGCATATTTTTCGGTAACATTCCATAACTGAAATTACTACGATCGCCATTAACCTCGCCAATTGATGGAGCCAAATTATGCATATCAGATTCCATCGCCCTGAAAACAGGATCGGAAGCGACACAGTTTTTCCTCCCTCCATTTTGCCAACATTGCCGCTGATGACCAAAAACCCAGGCAGGAACAATATGTTCCCATTCAATTCGTTCAGCACGATTCTGTTGTGATCTGACTTGATAACCACACGAAGAGAGGATTGCACGTCCACCGCTCTTACCTGTCCATTGCCAATGGCAACCACAATAAAATGTCCCGGTCTCTGACTTAAATTGATCATGATAAATGCGTTTACGCAATTCAACTTTAGCTTGTTCAAAGGTAGACGGAGCGGCAAAAGAAGATAAAGGAGCAATTAAACTGAAACACCCAATATGAATTGTCCAAAAAATAACTTTACGTTTCAATGATAAACCCTACTTATGCAAAAATATCATTCTGATTTTACACTTTTATGTTGCCTCATAATCGACCTATAAGACAAATATTGTTTCTTTGCATTTCTTCTTAGCACTTCTTTTAAAAAGAAAGACTACTCAATAAACAGATCGAGATATCACAAGAGGGTAGTTATCCCATGATTGCGGAATGATTAATTGGGGATTATGAGATCGATACATAGATTATATGCTTTAAAAACGAGCGGTTATATCACTCACCACTGGCATGAAAAAATAGAGAATAATGCTGAACGTCAGCTTCCGATATTGAAGTTCAAATAAGATACAGGGCCGATACACGGCCCCGTATTACTACAATTTATTACCAAAAACGCCGGTACTCTCCATTTCTTCCTGTAATTTCTTTCGATTCAAGTTCCAGTGTGAATCTTCTGGCATTTGGACCCGAATATCTAAACGGCAAGAATCGGGAATATCACAGGATTCCCCATCTTGATAGAAGATCTTGTTGCCATTGTCATCTATAGATTTGAGTCGCCAATTTTGAAATCTCTCAGGTAAATGCGCATGTTGGCGATGGAAAGTCTTAATGACAATAGAGCCGTCAGGTTGAACCTGATCATCAACAAAAATCAGTTCGAGATTATTGTTGTCGCAGGGAACAGAAATGCCCCCATGCACCCCCCAAGCACCATCAGCGTTATAACCCAAGATATTTAATATACGATATACGCCGGTCCCTTCTTTTATCACTTCAGCACCCTTTGATTCTTCATTAGTCGAGAATGTGCCATCAGGGTAGATTTCTATTACCGGGGAAGCTGTTTTAAGATATCCGTTAGCGTCTGGTTTAGCGTTCTTATCGTCCCAAAACTTACGCGTAACTTGTCTGTTACTATGGCTATTTATGCTATCTGTACGATATGTACTGCCTTCATGCGAAAAAACTAACCGGTGACTCCATACACCATCCACTCCTTCACTTGATAAGCCATTTACATTACTAAATCTTAACTGAACTCCATACCAATCAGATGGCAATCCATATTTAGTAAGGAATGGCGAGTTGGGTCCATACCCGGCACAACCATCGTATAGATTTTCCGAACCATACAAACGAGCAAAACCCATTGAATGCATTGCATCATTAGTTGATACTGCGCCCACATCCGCCGCAGTCAAATTGATATCTCCAGTCAGCACCTTATCGTTTATTTTCCGGTTATCAGGTACTCTGGCATTAATATTTCCAAGTAATGAATTAACTATTTCTTTAATCAACTTCTGCGTCACTGCCAATGTATCACTATCGCCAATCGCATCAGTAAGTTGAACAATACCTTTTTGTGTCAATGAAGCATTGGGAATTCCTGTTATAGTTTTCTGTTCTAAAGCTTTATTTAACTGTGCGGTAAGTTTAGTTACATTACCATCATCTAAAACATCCTCACCAGATTGTGTCGCAATAAAATCAGCTACAACCGATGTTATTGTTGATGCTTGACGTAATATCTTATTCAACATGTAATTATCAATAACCTGCCTGTCTGGAAACCCACGCAGCAAATCTGGATATGCTTCATAGATTTGTTGACTGGCCACATTAGCGTTATTACTAATAGCAAAAGCTTTAAAATCATTTTTACTCATATATCTTCCCCAAATTGAATAATATTTATTCACAGTCAATAAATCGAATTATTAGAAATAATTCTCCATAATTTACATCAGTTATAGTCTAATTCTTAAAAACAATAAAATATTATTAAAAATAGAATTATTAATTATTTCATCACAATGAAGAAAAATAAAAAAACAAACAATTAACCATCAAAAAATATATTAAAACCTCTTATATTCAAAATCTAAAAATACCTTTCTTCACCCCTCCCCTCTTTTATCAGAAATAAATTTAAAATCGATAGCTAAATCAATTTTACAAATCAGAGTTCATTTTTATATGGACTTTTATACAAATTTTCCCAATCAAAGTACTGATTAAAAAACCAGTACCTTGTCGATATCTGAGGATTATAAGACTTTAATGGTATTATTCTTGCGGCTTTTCAGGCCAATCAATCTCTGGCGCCGATGAAACATCAATCCGACGCAGTAATACCAAATACTTTTTCCAATCTAGCAATAAAGTTTTTTCATCTTCCGATGCCATTTCAGTTTCAACCGCATATTGCAATACAGTGATAGCGTCATCAGCTTGCCGACGGAAAATAGCACGTTGTTGTTCTGCCTGTTCAATTTGATTGACTTTTTGAGCTTCAAAGTCCGTTACCCATTTTTCACCATCCCATTTATCAAAATCGGTGGACGGTTGCTCGAATGTTAATGTTTCTGGTAATTCACCCAGCGCAGCCACCTCTTCCTGTGCGCCCATTTGCGTGTTGTAAGCTATTTTTCCACGGTGGTCAGGAACAATTTCCCAATAACTTCCGTCCTCACTGCGACGCACAGCCATATCATCAGAATCGGGCAGATTCGGCGCATCTAAATAAGAATGCGCTGACAAACCTACGCCTTCCGCAACATATTCTAAATCAGAGCCAGAGAATTCTCTCGAATAGGGATTAGCATGGTAAACTTTTATCCAACCAGCTTGAGTCGCCAATCCGTCTTCACCTAATACAGCGGTTTTAGTCTCTAAGATATTTTCTTGTGTCATTATTATTCTGCCTTTACGATATTATTCTGCTTTTACGATATAGTTAAATGCGATATTGCGAGGACGGGTTTCATAACCGCTTGTATTGTTAGCAATTGATGATGCAGTAGTAGCAGCATCAAGGACATCGCGACCCATCGGATACACGTATCTATCTGGAGGACCTTGATAGCTAGAAAGGTATTGTCCATCTGGGAGTCCCTTCGTAAGTTGTATTCTTTTTGTGTTGTCAGCCTGTGAGCTCAAAAGAATACGACCACTATCAACACCGCGCCCATCATCCCAACCACGAATAAACTCACCCCTTAAATCAGGCAATCTACCGTCAGGATAAGCTTCTGCTAACTTCGGGTATTGTGATTTATTAAAAGCGGAACCATTACAAGTGAAATAACCGAAAGGTGGATTAGGCAACGGCCAGGGAATAGGAGCGCCAACGGGGACGTTAGAAATATTTGAAATTTTTTGTTCTAAGGCTGTGTTTAATTTTTGGTCTAAAGCTCTATTTAATTGTGCAGTAAGTTTAGCCGTATCTCCATTATCCAAAACATCCTCACCAGATTGTGTCGCAATAAAATTAGCCACAACAGACGATATTGTTGAAGATTGGCGCAAGGCCTTATTTAATACATGAGTAGAAATACTCTCTGGTGGAAAACCCGACTGTAAACTCTGACTTTCTTCATATTTCTCTTGACTCACTACATTAGCATTACCACTGATAGAAAATGCTTTAAAATCATTTCTTTGGCTCATACATCCCTCTAAAATTCAATAATATCATTCAGTAATCAATATATTAAATGGTCGTACAGGTAGCCTCTCTCAATTGGCGATAATTATAGTCTAGTTCAGTAAAATAATAATGAAATTTATTTTATAACTTATAGGGTTAATTATTTTTGTATAATTAGCAGTAATAAATCACCCAACATATTGCAATAAAACACACAGATTATTTTCATTCGTCATCTCTTATCTTTGCTATTTATAACTGCAAATTTTCATGATAATGTTTACTACCTTTATTAAAACAGATGAAAAAATAACAGTGACAAAAAAGACCACACTACAGCGTGGCCTTAAGCAAGGTAACTCACTAGTAAAACTTATTGTTTTTCAGCAAAAAATAGCCTGTAAATTCCCCCGCCAACAATCCCGCCAATAATTGGCATCACCCAGAAAAACCATAACTGCTCTAAAGCCCAGGTATTCTGGAATATAGCAACAGCCGTACTTCGTGCCGGATTGACTGACGTGTTGGTAATAGGAATGCTAATCAAATTAATTAAAACCAGCGCCAGACCAATTGCTAATGGTGCAAAACCCGGAGGTGCTCGTCTATCTGTCACACCAATAATGACGATTAAGAAAATAGCCGTTAAAACAATTTCAGCTACAATAGCTGATTGAAGTGAAAATCCACCCGGTGAATGCTCACCAAAACCATTTGATGCAAAACCACTCGCGGTCGCATCAAAACCCGCCTGCCCACTGGCAATAACATACAGTACCGCCGCAGCAAGAATACCACCGATAACTTGAGAAATAATATAAGGAATAACGTCTACTGCCCTGAAACGACCACCAACCCAAAGACCAATTGTTACAGCGGGATTAAAATGCCCACCAGAAATATGCCCAACAGCATATATCATCGTCAATACTGTTAAACCAAATGCCAAAGATACACCGACAAAACCAATCCCTAATTCAGGAAATGCAGCAGAGAATACGACACTACCACATCCCCCAAAAACCAGAACAAAAGTTCCAAGCAATTCAGCTGTTAATTTTCTTAACATATTTTGTCCTCATCCAGTTATTCAAAACGAGTTACCTTGCTGAAATTAACTATAGCCAATAAATTAAAATCATGCTTATTTTTACTATAACCGTATAAGTCTCTGATTCTTGTAGCATCTTTACTTGATATTCACTTTAAACCGGGATTTAATGCACCATCTATCCTGTTCAGATCAACTTTTCGGTGAAAAATGGATAACTTAAAATCAATTATCGCCAAAATAAGTTCAATATCCTGTTTAAAAATAGGAAAATCCGATGCAAAATACCCGCATCGGATTATCACATCAGTATTGAATAGTACAAGATCTATTAAGCGATAAGTACTATATGATAAGTACTATATGATAAGTACTACATGATAAGTACTATATGAAAGCTGTTCTTTTCACTACGGAACAAATCATTCATCTGACTACCAAAACTGAAATATTCGCATATCCGACAACTCCTGAAGCATTTGAACCTAATAAATGGGTGGAAATATTAGGCCGTCGGGAACCGACAACAATTAAATCTGCTTTAATTTCATCTGCTGTCGATAATATTTTATCCCTCGGTGATCCAAAGGCTACGGAGAAAGAGACTCGCTCTTTTGGCAAGTCTATTTTCTCCGCCACTTTTGCCAATTCCTCTTCTGATCTCGCAACAGACTTCTTAGCAAAAGAGTTGAGCAAGTCATAATGGTAACTATAACTAATTGAAAATCTTGATATATCAGGAACGGCATGGAAAAGATGTATATTAGCATCAGATAACTTTGCCAAATACTCTGCATGTGCAATCGCTTTATCGGTCAACTCATCCTCTGAAATATCCACCGGTACTAAAATCGTTTTGTACATACGCACTCCTATATTTATATACTAAACCTAACTACTTCAATGAGTATATACCCGTTATCTTTCAAGTTGCCTCTTTGTTAGCTGCACTCGCTCACCCCGGTCACATCGTTATCTATGCTCCCGGGGATTCACTCCCTTGCCGTCGCGATGCATCTTGAAATCCATTGGGTATAGAATATTCCATTATTTGTTGTGAGTTGTTTAACTAAATCAAATAAATTACGGTATAGCTCTATTTTCAATCACTCAGAGTCAAGATGCCACTTATGTAATATTCGATGAATGAAAGGTGTTACAACAAGCCCCAAAGTAATAAAGAACACACTTTCCAAAAATACCCCATATATCGCAATAAAATATTTACCGGATAAACTAACAGGAGCGGGATCTAAACCCTGCGATCCCAGCATAGATAAAGCGTTAAGCAAAGATTCAGAAAACGTATGCCCTTCTATCAGATAAAACCCCAGGACACCCGGAATTATTCCAATAAAGAAAAACGTTGCAGCAATAAGGTAAAAACGTACCACCCGCCATAAAAAATGGTCCAAACGAATCAGTTTATCAGTAAATTTTTCCATAATTATTGCATCCTCAACAACTCTACGAAATCTTATGCAATTTCAATAAAAATGAAGTCAGAGTAAATTTAATAAAAATAGAGCAACACAGCGTTAACTAAAACATATCTAGCAAGCCATCCGAAGATGGCTAGCCAATCTCTCTCATTATATTTCACCTCATCTGATAACCAAAACAGATGTTGTCGAATATTTGACAACACCTGATGCATTAGATCCTAGTAAATGCGTTGTAATATTGGGCCTTCTGGAGCCAATAACAATAAGATCAGCATTAATTTCTGTCGCTGCTGCTGTTATTTCATCTCTTGGCGACCCAAATGCAATGGAATAGGATAACCTGTCATCAGGAAAATCGATGGTATCAAGCAGCGTTTTCAAATCATCTTCGGCTTTAATTGTCGCTTTATCCTTAATTTCATCGTATCCCAACGAATATGCATTAACAATCGCTGATGAAATTGGCAGTACATGAAGAATATGGAGCCTCGCACCTGTTTTTTTTGCCAAAGACAGTGCATGCTTAACCGCTTTACTCGTTAGTTCATCTTCTGAAATATCTACCGGTACTAAAATAGTTTTGTACATACGCACGCTCCTATATTTACATACCAAACCAAATTTACATACCAAACCAAATTTACATACCAAATCAGACTACTACATTTAGTATACTCTATATCCTGTTAATTACTATGAGTTATTCAACCACATAAATGCAATGATAAAAATCAAGAAAATCACTTATATTTCATATCGATATAAAAACACCACCAATATCATTCACATAAAATTAACATTTATAAAAGTAAAAACCAATCATTATCATAATAATGAATCTATTATTGTTTGTCATCAACGCCGATTAAGTCACTTATTTGCAAAAGAAAAAGTCAATTGATACCTTTATTCAATATATCATTCTGTATATAACGATATAATAATAATTATAACTTAAGGATTTTTCACAAATCATTCCCCTTCCCGCACCTTTCTCTATAACCAGACAATTAATATCGTTTTTAATTTATTTATCTTACATCTTTAGTTTCATACACTTATACTAATTTAATGCATATAATAATATATCTTTCCAAAAAAATATTATGAAAACAAACACTGGTTATTTCAACACGTGGCAAAAGTGGGATGTACAGGGGCAATAACATTAACCCCTGAGACCTACCTCACTGCCGATATAACGTTTTTATTTGCTTAACCGTATTTTCAAATATCTTAGCCTGTTTTTCATCTGCCATTTCTGCAATAACACGCTCCAAATTCAGTACCACTTTCCCTGCATGCGCTTGCCCCATAGTTTTAAGAATAGAAGCCAACAGAACTTTCAAACATGTCACCTCTGTTGCCAGGGTTTCAGTATCGGATGAAGGAATTAAATCGATTTTATTCATAGTCGTTACCTGCTTACGTATTAATTACATTATGAAAATAATAATTATACCACATGATTCATCCCCTATTTTTATACATTTTCCAAATAGGTCCACACAAAAAAACGTTAAATTATTGTTAAGACCATTTATTTTATAAATATTTATTTAGTTATTAATTTCATCATAATCAGAATATACAGAATGTTCTTATTGCGAATAAATAATACTTGCTATCGTATAAAATAATTCTCTTTTGTCTTTGAAAGAGATAAGTATAATATTCACATTCCTGATGAACTTTTAGGATAATTTATCTATTCTATTGTTTTATATAATCTTTACTAAAAGTCAAAAAATAGACAATTGAAGTTAACTCTTCTGAAACAAATTCAATACACAAGCAATATCAATGAAGCTCATGTATGAGCATAGAGCCAGTTGGAGACACTTTTTTGATAAATGTTTTGTTAGTCGATGATCATGAGCTGATCAGAGTTGGTGTAAAGCGTATTCTTGATGACGTAAAAGGGATAACAGTAACAGGAGAAGCCAATTGTGGTGAAGATGCGATAAAGTGGTGCCGGGCTAATAAAGTAGATATCGTGTTAATGGATATGAACATGCCAGGCATTGGCGGCCTGGAGGCAACAAAAAGAATCCTGCGTTATTGTCCCGATGTCCGTGTCATTATGTTGACTATCTATACTGAAAATCCTTTGCCGATGAAGGTGATGCAAGCCGGCGCCAGAGGATATCTCAGTAAAGCTTCTACCCCTCAGGACATGATTAATGCAATTCGTGCAGTTAATGCCGGCCAGCGCTATATCGCTCCCGATATTGCTCAGCAGATGGCCCTTAGCCAGATTAGTCCACAGACAGACAATCCATTAAGTTGTCTGTCTGATCGTGAATTACAGATTATGTTGATGATCACGAAAGGACAAAAGGTGAGTGATATCTCCGAACAACTTAATCTTAGCCCAAAAACCGTCAATAGCTATCGCTACCGAATGTTTAGTAAACTAAATATCAGCGGTGATGTAGAATTAACACATATGGCAATACGTTATGGGCTATTCGACACAGAGAGTCTATTAAATAGTGACGGAACGATTTGATTCAAAAACATTTTTACAAGCAGTAACCAGTCAGCCTGGTGTTTATCGTATGTATGACGCCTCAGGTACGGTTATTTATGTCGGTAAAGCCAAAGATTTAAAAAAACGGCTTTCCAGTTACTTTCGTGCACAAGTCGCCAGTCGTAAAACCGAATCTCTGGTTAAACATATTGTTCAAATAGATGTTACTGTCACGCATACCGAAACAGAAGCGCTGTTACTGGAGCATAATTACATTAAGCTCTATCAGCCTCGATATAACGTTTTACTACGAGATGATAAATCTTATCCTTATATTTTGCTCAGCGCAGATAAACACCCACGACTGGCAATGCATCGGGGAACTAAACATTTCAAAGGCGAATATTTCGGCCCATTTCCAAACGCTCATGCGGTACGAGAATCATTAATCTTACTGCAAAAACTTTTTCCTATCCGACAATGTGAGGATAGTGTCTACCGCAATCGCTCGCGGCCATGCCTGCAATATCAAATTGGCCGCTGCCTTGGCCCCTGCGTTAAAGGACTGGTCAGTGACGAAGAGTATCAGCAACAAGTTGATTATATTCGTCTGTTCCTTTCAGGCAAAGATCAACAAGTTTTAACCAGATTAATTAATCGAATGGAACAAGCCAGCCAACAATTGAAATTTGAAGATGCAGCAAAATACCGTGATCAAATCCAGGCTGTTCGTCAGGTCACTGAAAGACAATTTGTTTCAGGAACAGACGATGACCTAGATGTTATCAGTGTTGCCTTTGAAGCAGGAATGGCTTGTCTGCACGTACTGTTTATACGTCAGGGCAAAGTACTGGGTAGCCGGAGTTACTACCCTAAAGTCCCGACTGGGACAAAGCTTGATGAGATTGTACAAACATTCCTTGGCCAATTTTATTTACAGGGCAGCCAAAATCGGACTTTGCCCTCAGAAATTTTGCTGGATTTTACTTTGCCAGAGAAAGACATTTTGTCTGATTCTTTATCTGAAATATCCGGGCGAAAAATTCATATTCAAACTCGCCCCCGCGGAGATAAGGCCCGTTATCTGAAACTTGCCCGCACAAATGCAACAACCGCCCTAACCACCCGCTTATCGCAACAATCAACTATTCACCAAAGATTAGACTCTCTCGCTCAATTAGTTAAGTTAGTAAAAATTCAGCGAATGGAATGTTTTGATATTAGCCACACGATGGGAGAACAAACTGTTGCATCCTGTGTCGTATTTGATAGCAATGGCCCACTACGTTCTGAATATCGGCGCTATAATATCAATGGTATTACTCCCGGTGATGATTACGCCGCCATGAATCAAGTACTACGCCGTCGATACGGGAAAGCATTAGATGAATCAAAAATTCCCGACATTATTTTCATTGATGGCGGTAAAGGACAACTAGCTCAGGCAATAGATGTCTTTCAGTCTCTTGATGTTGAATGGGATAAAACGCGTCCTCAATTGATAGGTGTTGCCAAAGGCAGTGATCGCAAAGCCGGGCTTGAAACACTATTTTTCACGACACAGGATAAAGGTATCGCATTACCGCCGGACTCTCCGGCCCTGCATGTGATTCAGCATATTCGTGACGAATCACATAATCATGCAATAACCGGGCACCGCCAACGTAGAGCTAAAGTTAGAAACACCAGTACGCTGGAATCTATTGAAGGAGTTGGGCCAAAACGCCGACAAATGCTACTGAAATACATGGGAGGTTTGCAGCCTTTACGTAACGCAAGTGTCGAAGAGATCGCAAAAATACCGACTATTTCCTATGCATTAGCAGAAAAAATTTATAATGCATTGAAACACTAAGTACATTGATGCACCATACTTATAAATTCCACTATAGCCAGATAGTTAAGAAGCACTATGCAATTAAATATACCAACATGGCTCACTCTATTTCGTATCGTCCTGATCCCATTTTTTGTCCTGGCATTCTATTTGCCATTTACATGGGCGCCGATGGTTTGTGCCATAATTTTCGTTGTCGCTGCGGCGACAGACTGGTTTGACGGTTTTCTCGCCCGCCTTTGGAAACAGACAACTCGCTTTGGCGCATTTCTTGATCCTGTCGCGGACAAAATCATGGTTGCTGCCGCATTAGTTCTAGTTTCCGAACATTATCATACGTGGTGGATAACCCTCCCCGCAGCAACCATGATAGCGCGTGAAATTATCATCTCCTCTCTCAGGGAATGGATGGCTGAATTAGGCAAACGCAGTAGTATTGCCGTTTCCTGGATGGGTAAGGTAAAAACGACAGCGCAGATGGCGGCGTTAGTTGCTTTATTATGGCGACCTAATTTTGAATTCGAATTGGGTGGATTCATATTACTTTATGTTGCTACAGTGATGACATTTTGGTCAATGTTTCAATATGTAAACGCGGCATGGTCTGATTTGCGTGAAGCTTGATCGAAATGACTTAAAAACCATCGAACAAACACAGCGTAACAATAATTGTGTTGACTCGATACGTGAAGTAAGTAGAATGCAACGCATCGAACGGCACATGAGATTTACGAAAACAAATAAGTAAATCAGCCAGTTCAAAGCGGTGCGGGAATAGCTCAGTTGGTAGAGCACAACCTTGCCAAGGTTGGGGTCGCGAGTTCGAGTCTCGTTTCCCGCTCCAAGTTACTAACCGGAAAGATAGTTAGTAGCTGAGTAGGGTTAGTACCTGAATGAGGTTAGTACCTGAATATAGAAAGGCGCGTTGGCAGAGTGGCCATGCAGCGGATTGCAAATCCGTCAACCTCGGTTCGACTCCGGGACGCGCCTCCAGATTCAGCCCAGGTGGTGAAATCGGTAGACACAAGGGATTTAAAATCCCTCGGCTGTAAGGCTGTGCGGGTTCAAGTCCCGCCCTGGGCACCAAATAAAATTCGCTAATAAGACAGTGAGTTAGGGAAAAGAAAAGGCCACCGCAAGGTGGCTTTTTTAATACCAGTAACCACGCTTCCTAACATGCTTTCCTAACATCATTGCTATCACAATGAATAAATATTCACTAAAAGAACTCAGTTAATACTCTGGCGCATCCGTGCGCCAAAACGTTCTACTGATGCGGTGCTTGTGAATCCCATGAGCGTAAAGCTTTAAGCATTGGCGCGGCAGCATCTTCGTGAATCAGGAAATAACGTGCATGTCGGGCAATTTTAAAAAATTCATCAAGAGTGGCGACATGGTGTTTCGAACTAAGTGACATTGAGTCTGTTACTTCACCATTTTCAATGGTGAGTAATATTTTCCCATTGAACCCTGCCCTGTTAAAGTAACAGTCCTCTAGCTTTTCAAATACATCCCACGCATTATCTGTGTCCAGCATCTTTGCATGGCGTGCTGCGCCTCGTTCTGTCCAAAGAATGAGGTGTTTTGCGCGGGGTGCAACTAAGTTACTTTGAGTAACCTTGTTCTTAAATTCCTTAAGTTCTGAAGCTTCGAGTTTGAAATAGTGTTTCCCACAAATGAAGCGATCCGCATTGCGATTAAAATTAACTTTGATGTTATTCGTTTCCGTGCCATAAAGCTGTGCTAGCAATTCAGTAGTAATTACCGGGATGCTGTTATATGTAATAATATGCAAGTTTTCTGCATTGATAGTGTTATGTGTTTTATTAATTGCTATACTCGTCATGCTTAAATTTCCCAATTTGACATTATGAGGCCCAACTGTTGCCACACAGCTAGGGCTTCAACATTCCCATCTTGATATTTGCAATGCTCCTTAATAACAGTTATTAAGTTATTAGTTTAAAAAATTAAGCTACTCGCCTAAAAATAATAGCTTAATGATAAGCAGCCAGAGCAATCATCAACTGTGTTATCGCTGAAATCAAAAGATTACACGTATAAAAGCAAGATATTAGAAGAAATTGCAAAGCCTGCCGCAAAACTTACAGTAGAACTTGAAAGAAATAAAAAATTATGTTCACGAAAATATAACCCCAGTTAACATTTTATCATTAATCTACTAACCAACTACCAACCAGCTTTTTTCTTAAGTCAATAATTAATGGGCCGCATAGCCATTTTTTTACCTTGGCTGTTCCGGCCACTCGATATCAGGTGCTTGCAGAACATCAACACGACTCAATAGCACTCTGTACTTTTTCCACTCAAGCAAAGCGGCTTCTTCTGCTTCAGTAGCAATTTCAAGGTCAACCGAGTCTTGTAGCAATGAGAGTGTTTCATTTGCTTGTCGTAACAGTTCTACTTGCCTCTGTTTTGCTTCTGCAATCTGATGGGATTTGAGAAGGTCTTTATCAACTACCCATTCTTCACCATCCCATTTATCAAAATCGGTGGGTGGTTGTTTGAAGGTTAATGTGTCAGGTAGCTCACCAATTTCGGTGATTTTAATCGGCTCTCGTGTTTGCTTGTCGTAAGCGATTTTACCGCGATAGTCCGGTACTATTTCCCAACGGCTTCTATCTTCACTGCGACGGAGCGCTTTATCATCAGAACTTGGAAGCTCCGGCGCGTCGGGATAAGCATCTGCCGACAAACTGACACCCAACATGACATATTCAATATCAGAGTTTGTGAATTCTCGTGTGATTTGATTAGTGTGATAAACCTTTATCCAGCCGGATTGAGTTGCTAATCCGTCTTCACCTAATACGGCTACTTCATGTTCTAAAGAGTATTTTTGTTCAGTCATTATACTGCTCTCACTATGTAGTTAAATGCGATATTGCGGGGGCGGGTTTCGTTTGCAGTACGCGCGACACGAGATGCATCGTATCGCACTGCATACGATACTTCGTTTTGAGTAACGTAAGACATTGCTCTCACATCACCCTCAAAAAATACGCCGCTTGTGTTGTCATGTGGTTGTGTTATCAAGCCGATGTTGTTACCACCATCAAACACTCCGCTTAATTCTTGCATTGCATCCCCTTGCCATTCCAAAACACCACGACCATTGTCAACACCACGCCCACCATCCCAGCCACGGATAAATTCACCACGTAAATCAGGAAGCCGACCAGATGGATAAGCGGTTGCTAATTTCGGATATAGAGATTTATCAAATTCTTGACCACGGCACATAAGATAATTTTTTGATGTCGGGGGATAGTTTGACGGCCACGGAATTGGTGCGCCGACCGGGTAAGTGTTTACCGCGTTAACATCATCAACTGTTGCTAATGTTCCAGATTTCAGGGGAAAATTAATAGAATGAGTTATCTCGTAATTAGTCGCATCTTGCTTATATACTTGAAGAGACGACTGATAATCATTAGAAAGATTAGCTCGAATAACAAAGATCCCACGAGAGGGCTTATCGGCGGGCGGAAAAAAATGGATGCACGGACTTGTGCCTGTAATATAAACATGACCGACTTTTCCGCGCGCAAAATTGTCATTAATCCAATCACGTTGAACTGAATTTTTCTTCAGCTCATTAATATCTGACGTTATTGCATCAATAGTCTTAAGCTGAATTGTTTCGCCAGATGGTGTTGTGATATATACAACGCTGCTTTCTGTCATCCATTTGTTTAAATTGAATAACAGCTCATCAGTATAATTTAATTGCGCTGTCACTTTTCTAGCAACATCAGAATAAGTATTCGGTACTGATGTTTGAATAAAATACTCAGCATTAGAAACAGCGTCAGGAAACTTATCGATTAAGACTAACTCCGTATCACTATTAACGTTCTTAATTGCCGATAATTTAAAGGCATTCCCGACTTTAATTAATATGGTCTGTGCGGGAGCAACACCAAACTTATTATCCTTCCAGTGTGTTCCCGCTCCCGTAGCAATATCTGAATTGGCAGCAATTGAAATTGTGCCTGTAGTGTATGAAGACATGTTTAAGTACCCGTTGAACTTTATATTATAATGTAATTAATCATATCTGGCTGTGTCTATGTATATATTCTTTCCTGAAATCCCACTAAACTGTGAATACAATGAAACATCACCAAGTGAATAATCTGAACTATAGTAACTAATAATCGTATTATTACCACTTTGTAAAGCTTGCGGCGTCCACACGGTATCAACGGGTAGCGACTGTCCTCCATGTGGCCCGCCAATTTGCAAATTATAAAAGCCAAATCCTGCAACTGTTGCCATTACTGCAACTTTGCCCGCTATTGTTTCAGAATAATTTATATAAACATAATCTGATGAATTTGAAGGGAATGTTTTCATTACCCCTTTAATTGCCAATGCTTTACTTAGATGATGCAAGATACACTTATTATGCTCTCCCCACACACAAATCCCCCATTCTCCGATTGGCGGTCTCTGTTCATCGTCTGTAAAAATATAGATTTTTAATTGATCACCTTTATTGATTCCCCCATATGCAGAAAATCCCCACTTATTGTTATCCGTTTTAAACTGATAAACGTTCGGAAGTGCAAGATTCCGCCACGCGGTCCATGCAGCGAATATTAAGCAACGCGTTGACACAGGAATATCCAAATTAACTATACCTCGGTTGTCAACATCTTTACTTTGTAATATTCGCGTTTCTCGCAAGCAGAGGGGAGTACTATTTGGTATAATCCACGGTGTTCCATCTGGAGTTGTTAGTAGTGCACTAAACATTATCTTACCTTTTTATAAAAGACTAATATTGTTTTTGGTTGATCTGATGGTATTCCAAATGGAGATTGTGTTTGCAATGCTGATATCGTACCTTTATTTATTGATATGGTATAAGTTTGTGCATTGCGCCAAGTCAAAACATTAATTTCCGCATCCAATATTGTATAATCAATCTCATATCCGGCCGGCAATACATACGTATAACTAAATGACTTCACTCCGGCAGGGACATCAATTATTCCCGCAAGAAGAAATGGAATAACACCAGTATTATTTTTATTTCCGTTTGCATCCCACGTTTCAAATCCCCACATACTAAAACACCCCCGTTATTTTTCCGATTTGCACGCGCAGAGCGCCTTTCGCATCAGCAATACTAATTGTTGTATTTGTCTGTTTCATTTTTCCCTGATTATCTACTCCAATATTTTCCATTTGTCCCGTTTTCATATTCCAATAGAATCCTGATTTTCCCGGAATGTAATTCAACGATTTAATTTCAGTGCCAACTAACAATTCCTGAATAACAGCTTTATCAATAAACCCTTCACGAATAAATAACTGTCCATTTTTCGCTGTCATAAATGGAACTAATTTTCCGTTCACTGGATTCATAAACGTGAAATTCTCAGCATTAAAGCCGATATTTGTTGTGACTATTCCATTTTTAACTTCGGCGCCGATGACCATTCCCGCGTCGTATTCTGTCCCGTTATATTTAATACCAGCTTTGACAGTATAGATAGCAGAGCCTTCTCCGTTTTTGTCAAAAACCGTTGTTGCTTTTGTATCAATTAAAGCCTTTTGTTTTTTGAATTCAGCACTTGTCTGGTTATTATATTCAGACAACGCTTTATCCGTGTTTGCAATTGCGTTCTTATTCTCTTGAATCAGCCCCTTAGCTAAAGTGATTCCATTTGCATTATCATTAACCTCCGCTTTAATTTGATTAATATCTTTTGCCGTTGATTCATTTAATTTAGATACTGATTCTTTAATATCTAATACACTTGAATTGGTATTCTTAAATTGACTAGATACCTGCTGCTGATATTCAGATAATGCTTTATCTGTATTTGCAATTGCATTTTTATTTTCTTGAATAAGTCCTTTAGCTAAAGTAATTTTATTTGTATTATCATTAACCTCCGCTTTAACCTGATTAATATCTTTTGCCGTTGACTCATTTAATTTAGACACTGATTCTTTAATGTCTAATACGCTTGAATTTGTATTCTCAAACTGACTGGATACTTGCTGCTGATAACGTGCAAGTGACTGTTGATCAGATACTTGTACTTCGCGAACTTCAACAATTTCAGCTTTTCTATCTCCATTCTCTTTCATCCAACGTTTAATATCTGCATCACGCGCGGCGGCATTTTCAAGCGCTGCTTCGGCATTTTCAAATGCTGCCTCGGTATTATCATCAATCTGAGATTGAAGCTGCTTTCCTGCTTCTGTTGTGAGAAACTTATCGCCCGCAGCGTCAATTATCCAGCTCGCATCTGAAGATGATTCACCGCGTATGAATTCAGTCCAGGGGCTTTGATTACCGGACTTGTCAACGAGACGCGCACGGAAGTAGAAAGCCACACCGGCAGCTAACCCCTGCATCGTATGTGTCCGCTGTGGGTAAGGAATATCAGTGAGTAACATCAATCCCTCACCGTCGTTGGTTTTGCTGTACTGAATTTCAGTTTTCAGTGTGTCTGACGTGTCATCACCGAAATTCCAATCAATTGTGATCCCGAAGACAATCGGCGTTGTCCTGAAATTTAGTGGTACTGGGGGATTACCTTCTTTGCCTTTCAACACAGTTTCAGGGGCATTAGCCCAAATACTGGATATTTCAGAGGCATTAATCGCTCTCACACGTGCCTGATAGTGTCCGGCATAGATATTGGGTACTTCAAAGCCCTGTGTGGAAGTTCGGGGCACTGATATCCAGTTGCCGTTATCACGTCGCCATTCAGCCTCATACGCTATAGCGTTCTCGGTTGCATCCCAGGTTACTCGCAGTGTAGTGACTGCAAGCCCCTGTGATTTTGAAGAATAAGAACTGATAGCCACATTTTTCGGCGGAGTTTGAACGCCGGGCGGGATGACCGAAATAGGACGTTCATCAATCCGTGCGCCAGTATCAATTCGGTCATATTTATCCGGGTCATGATAAACAGCATTAATTTCAAACGTGTTATCCCCTTTATCACGCACACTTGTAACTCTATATTGCTGAACAAAGAGATCATTAGCATCAATCGCCCAACCTGACTCAACCGCGGGTTTTTCTGAATAAGCTGTTGTGACAGTGACCACTTTTTCATTAACTGCCTGAATTGTCCGGCCTTCTGATTTACCAGACGGCAAATTAATTAGCAGGCGATCCCCTTCTTTGGCATCAGCAACCCGGTCTAACGTGATGTTGCGCTCTGATACCGCACTGATACGCCCGCCAATTATGCGGCCCGCCCGGTTTCTGTTGGCGACCCCAGCAATATGGCCGGGCAACGGGATTTGTCCTTCTAAACCCACACTGAATGAAACAGCACTATCTTTGCTGTTTGTCAGCAACGCCCATCTTCCGCGCCGATTAGCTTCGCTTTGACGAGTACAACCGATGGCCGTGATCTCTGTTTGATTGACACCGTAGCGTCTTACTAACTCATTATCAGACACCGGTTCAATCGCATCAGCATAGTGATTGTCAGGATCTGACCAACTCACCATTGCGTTTGTATAGCGTACCCGTTCACTGCCTGCTGAATAAACGAATTTCCCGCCAATCACATTGGATTGATTAAAGATGTAATCCATGTCGCGGGGCATGTCAGCTAACGCAACAAACTGGTTTTGCCCCCAGTACGCCATGCCACGGAATATAGCCGCGAGATCCGTTAATACAGTCCAGGCATCATTGCGAGACTGAATGTAGACATTGCATGTAAAACGAGGTTCTTTGCCATTACTGCCTCGGCCATCGGGGACCAATTGATCGCAATATTGTGCAACCCGGTATAACTCTGCTTCATTGATTTGCGTTGAATTAATTCGATTACCTAGCCCGAACAGGTCTGACAGAATAATGTCATAGAAAATCCAGGCCGGGTTATCTGAGTGTGCCCACTTAAACGTACCGTCCCATATCCCCGAATATATACGATTAACAGGATTATAGTTTGACGGTACACGGATAATACGGCCTTTAGGCTTACAACTAATTCGTGGGATATCAGGAAATTGTTTAGAATCAAATTCAATATAGAGCAATGCAGTATTCGGATAGCGGAGTTTTGCGTCGATAACTTCTGTGATCGCCTGCACTAGCATTTTATCGGCAATTCTATTGCTGCTACTGTTCGGCGTCAGCCGTCGTACACGGATTTGCCAGCCCGTTGTTGCTTTCGGTAAATCTATGCGATAGGAACGTTCATACAGTGTTGTTGTCTTACCATCGACAGCGGCTTTTAATACTTCTCTGTAAGCTCCACCGTCAGTAGCAAGATCAATCGCGTATTCAATCCGGTAACCAACCGTATCGCCGTTATCTTTTTGTCGCTGTAACTGCGGCCACCCAAAGCGCAAACGGACGGCTGATAACTTGGTGTTCGAAACAGCACGAACGAACGGATGATCGCTTTTTAGTTCTGTACCCAGTCTGATTTCATTTTCTGCCGCGGGTATTCCCTGAATGTATTCTTGTGATTGCGTGCCGGGGCGAAATTCCCATTTAACGCCTGAGGCGTTCAAACTTCCATCAGCATTTGCTATAGGGGTATCATCTAAGTAAATATTAGTGCCATCCAGCCCACCAGCAAACTCACCCTCTCCCAGCGCCAGGAGTATTTTGGCTTTGGATATTGATTGGATGCTATCCGGCGACTCAACGGGAGTTCGTTGCTTACCGCCACCGCCTTTACGCCCTTTGATTACTTTTGCCATATTTCACCCATAAAAAAACCTGCCGAAGCAGGTTGGTTAAATAAAAAAAAACCGCAATTAAGCGGCATTAAATAGTATGGTTGCTAAATTAAATCCAGTGAAATCCTTTAGCCATTAAGCCAGCTAACCCAAGGGCTACGGCAATAATCGCACCAAATAACAAGCGGAAATCTAAACGAGCGTCTCTTTTTATTTCCCGCACATCAGCTTTTACTTCGTCTATGGATTTCTTGATGTGCTCGACATCTGATTCAAGTTTTGCTACTCGTGATTCCATATCTCCACCTCCACTATTGCCGCCACCATTCTCTTTCATTCGGCTCGAAACAGGAAAATCAATATAATGTACATTATCCTTATTCATCATGATCTCCCTTTTTTTCAGCCCATGAAATAATGCGGCTTACATTGAAGTGCATTTCGTAAGCGCAGTTCTTACAAAGAATCTTATAGCTATAATTAGCAAGATTATAACAACCATCGCTATCGAGTCTATCAGTTAACGATGGAACCACGTAATCATGTGAATCCTCCTGAGACTTATCGTATACAATAGGAATAGTTACATTCCCACGCTTACATATAGGGCAAGTTAAGTGCGTGATACCTTTTTCTTTGAAAAAATCAGCAAATACATCTGGTGTTATCGTCTTCAATGCTTCTAACAACTCTGCTTCACTTTTGTACTGTTGCGTCATATTCATTACCTCAATCATAGTTATACATTAAACTATTGACTAATAAAAGAACACAACTGAATTTATTTACAGTAAGCCATTCCTAGCTTGTGATTTACTGTTGATCTTCGGTATATATTCCTGCTGAAATGATTGCCCCACCGATTTCTCGTGTTCCATATAAGACAGGAACGGGGTTACCTTGAGCCGTTGTATTGACTGGGCCGCCGAATGCATAGCTGGGTTTATTGTCAGGGGACTCACGCATTCGCAAGCCCGGCTGTTGTGGTGAAAGCATTTGGACAACACCGCCGAGGGCCATTGATGCACCTATCATTGCAGTAGTTCCCCACATCCCCCCAGCTGTAAATGCAGCAGCTATTCCCCCGGATGCAATAGCAGCAGCAGTAATTAAAGCAACACCAAGTATTGTTTGGAATAACCCTCCGCGTTTACTGCCAATAATGACAGGTAAAATATGGATATCATCGGTTCCCTTCGTCATATCCAATTCATCTTTACTAATATTTCTACCACCAACAAAAATCGCAAATGTCAGCCCTTTTTTATGAGCCTCAATCATATATTTTTCAAAGCCCGGCAATAAGCAACGCATAGCATCAATTGCTTTTTTCGCATCCAACGCTTTATATTTAAACTCTTTTCCAAAGTGTTTAATTAGAGGTCCGTGCATTCGGATTGTTCGCATCGGTACATCAATATAAGCCATACAGTTAACTCCACACAAAAACTAACAAAAGCAATTTTAATTCACTTTATATGCAATTCTTTATTTTCTGAATTCGGTCATTTATTCTATAATTAAATAATCCACTTTGATGATAAAAACTAACTTTAACTCCATTGTTCTCATCTACAATATCAACAACCTCAATCTGAGAATTAGAATACACTGTATAGCCGTTACCATAAGGTTGAATAAAAACACCTCCATATCTTGGGCTATTTTCTTGCCAACCAAACAGGATGCATTCAGCTACATCTTTTGTTTGCTGCTTTGTGGACGCGTAAACCTGGTCGGGAGAACTACTTCTCATATCTTGGATGCTTGAACAGCCTGCCAAAATAAGCGCACACAGAGTAAGAATGTTTTTTTTCTTCATTGTCATTTTCTCTAAGTCAAAAAAAGAATAAATCACAACAAGTCTTTATGACGCAATACCTTTACCGTTCTGTCTTTCCAGTAACCGCCATACGGCACGCGTTGACTCAGTTGTCCGTACATATGATGTAGTAACATATTATCAGACAGAAGAATACCCGCATGGTTCGCCACAGGGGAAGAAACTTGCATAATTGCCATATCACCGGGTTGTGGTGCGTCGCTGAACTCACGGAAGCCGCACTCATACCAGTTATCCAAATAACGGTTCTCTTTGCTACTTTCCCACCAGCAATAATCAACCCGATAATCATTCAGCTCAATGTCATGTTTTTGCTTAAAGTAGCTCATGATTAGCCCCCAGCAATCTGTGTGGCCCAATACAAACTGACGGCCAATTAAAGGAAGCTCTCCTCTGGGGTAAATGGTCCTTAAATCCCCCTCCGGCCATGACACAATTACCCACGGTAATTCAGTTGCATCGCATTGAGCTTTATCTAACTCACTGGGCTGTGTCGTTGCGTCCGGGTGACTGTGAACAATTGCCGTGATAGTGCCCCAATCTTCAGCATTGATATAATCAACAGGATCAAGATGAAACTGCTCTTTAGGGTCTGTTGCAAGATTACGACACGGGAAATACTTTTCTACACGACTTTTTTGAGCAATCACCCCGCAACACTCTTTCGGGTATTCCGATTTGGCATGAGTCATGATTGCTTGCAATGTACTATCACGCATTGTCACCGCCTGATTAACGCCGAACCGGGGAAACCGCCGAAAGGTAATGGCTCATCTTTACCAAATCGTTCCTGACACGCAGGTAACAACCCGGAACATTTATCTTTGCTTGGGTCATCTACGGGATTATCATTCTCATCAAAATACCGGGTACCGGCATAGTCACACCCCTTGCCGGTTCGGTACCAGCCCCTTGCACACCACTCACATAAGCTATGAATCTGCCGTGTTGGGATCTTCAATCCCTGCAAGTCAGCGGGACTGGCAAGCTCAAACTTTATCGCTTCATCATCTTCTGATTCTTTTCTGTCAATATAGAAAACTTGCACTCGCTCTTGTTCAGGATCTGCGGTTGGATTGCCATCTTTGAAATTAGTGGCATCAAGATAATGAGCAAAGGTATCGTGAATTGTGACCTTTGCCTGAACCATATCATCAAATCTCAGGCATAGCGCTGTGATTAACCCGTCAATATTAGCAACCGTCAGCTTGGGACGCGCTGATTGTCCATCAGTTGACATGTCTAAGCCCTCAATATTAACAGGCCACGGCCCGTACTCTTTTCCCTGCCAGAAAAGTGATTTCTTCGGCAGTTTATCGGTTTTTAACTCTTCGGAAGTATAGGGGATAGTCTCATTATGAAACCGTAAAATATCAGCACCGAACGCCGTCCCGTCAACTTCATACAACCGGATCGTATTACCAGGCTCTAGTTTTTGAACGTCAGCATTTATCATTATCATGTTTCCTGAATTATGGGTGATAGGCTTGGGTGAAACTGGCAGACAGCGAGTAATTCCCGCCGCCGAGGGCTATCGTCTTGTACGCGTCACAGCGATAAAGCCCGACATCAGCCAGTAAAGGGGTCCACTGAAATGACTTATAACCGCTGTGACGATCAAAGAAATCAACAATCGCGCGGATATACGTCTCGTTACCCACAAATGACAGTTCCCACTTTTGAGTTCTTGGGTGAAGTCCATCCCCGGCCACTTGTGTATAACCATCCCCGAATTGGGCTTTTCTGACTCGAAAATTCACATCAACAGCCGCTTGAACACGGGGTGACCACGTAAATATTTCAATCATTTATCTTCTCCACAACGGGCCTCCGGGACGTAAATCTCTGTCTCTGAGTTCGCGATAACGGCTATCAACAAAAGTTGCTATCTGAGATCCAAACGCTTCCAACCCTGCTGGGGCTTGTGAGGAAGCATTTCCATTACCATCGATTTGTATAAAGACTTGCGGCGCGGCGCTGGCTGCTTGTGCATTGTGGCTGGAAGCTCTAACACCTAATGAACCGTCTGGGCCGCGTTTCAACGGTAAAATTGCCTCTGGCCCGGCTTCACCCATTAAGCCCGTTGCACCTTTGGAAAACGCAAAAAGTGTCGGGCTGCTGACTATTTGTCCGCTGTAAGCACTTAGGCTTGGAGAGGAATAAACGCCTCCTTTAGCGTTCAACTTTGGCGGCATTGGTACAAGCTGACCATTGGCTTTTGTAACTTCTCCACTAGCGCCGGAAAATCCGCCGAATAAGCCCGAAACCGCATTGGTTATCATGGCTTGCATAGCAATGCGAATCAGATCTTGAATGATGGACTGTGCCAGTGAAGCAGTAAGTTCTTTCAGAGAGTCAGAGAAACTCTTTGTTCCCATGAGCATCCCTGTTAGCGCATTTCCTGTCCGCTGCTCAACTGCATCTAACAGATTCATCTGCATTTTCTGAAAGCTTCCCTGGCTTGCATACAACTCTTTTGCTGCGGTGAGTTGAGATTCCTTTGATTTATTAGTTGCAGAAGTTACCAGTTGTTCATAGCGCTCCTTACTGATAATGCCATCTTCATAATAGGCCGTATAAAGAGCCTTCTGCTGTTCAAGCTGATTTTGCAATTGAATGATGGGATCGACCTCACCGGCCATATCAACATGCGGGGCGGACGCCGCTTTAGCCTGTTCAGCTAATCTTTCTTTCGTTGCTTCTTGATTGAGAACCAACCTAGCCGTGAGGTATTCACGTTCAGTCAGTAATCTCGCATCAAAAATCGCCTTAAGTTCTTTGCTAGCATCGGACTCTTGACGAATTATAGCTTTAGCAGGTGCGTACTTTTCCGCTAATGCCATGCGCTCACGCTGATAATTTTCTTCATTCAATACAAGTAACTTGCTAACTTCCGACTGAGAGGCTCCGGCCTTTTTTGCTAATGCAAGAATTTTCTGATGAGTTTCATTCTCACTCGTACCTATCCGCGTCAGGCTATCAGCATGTGCACTTTCTATTTCACGACGCAATTGTTGATATTGACTCAACGTCTGCTGCCTTTTTGATCCCCCTGCATTTGAGCCATTGCCCGTCCAAGGGCTGGCTGGTTTTTCTTCTTGTGGTTTTGTTTCTTGTGGTTTTACTTCGAACTTACCACCCGCTAATACCTTTTTTCCATTAGCAATATTTTCATTTATTTTCTGCTCGGCAGTTTTAAGGTCTTCTAATTTGCTCTCTATTTGTTTCTTTTCTTTTTCTAGCCTCTTGGGATCATCATATAAAAACCCCAGTACCCCTTCCCGGCGAGATTTTGAGATATTAATTCGGGTATCAGAATATCGTCCCAATTGGCTTTCTAACTGATTCTTCTCTTTTTTTATATTTTCTAAGTCATCCTGCCATCCATCCATTTTTAATTCTATTTTGACTTTAGATAATTGTTGAAGCACCTCAACTGTTTCGATGGTTGCGTCTTTTAAATTGAGTATCTCTTTTCTTGACTCTACGCTTCTGTTATACAGATACACCAATGCTGAACCCGCCAACATTGCTGCACCGAAAGGCCCACCGAGCAGAGACAAGGCACCACTTGCTAACCCTGCCGAAACCGACAGCGCACGGGTCGAAAAAGATAATTGCCTATTTGCGGCAGCCAGTTTATTTTTTGCAGCCGCCTCACTGAGATTAGCTTCCCGAATTTGGCGACTGAGTGCGACATGTTCCTTTTGGTAACTAACATTAATACCATTTTGACGATTAATAACAGATTGTGTAGCCAGCCAACGCGCTTGTTCCCCCGCCTGATCGCGCATGGCTCGTGCTGCATCAATAGTTTGCCTTGCAATTTCCGCCTGTTGTTTTGCAGCGGATCGAGTAGCTTTTTCTGTGCCACGCCAGGCACTGATATTCTCCCGCAATCCCGCTGTAAGTTTGGTTCCCAGTGCAGGGATCAAAGTATAGAGAGCAATATTAGCTACTGCATTAAAATTATCAGATAAGCTGTTAACTGCCTCTGTTGCGGCTTTAACACCGGACCGCAAAGGCCCATCGGTGCTTTGACCGATTTTAATTGCCATTCCTTCGAATGCACTGGATAAACTGAGTAAATCGCCATTCAAGTTATTTACCCTGATCGCGGCCTGGTCATAGGCTGTTCGTGTTCCAGTCAGTGCAACAGTCAACTCATCAAGTTTATTTTTACTTTGAACCAGAATTGAAGCCGCATTGATGTTTTCTAAGCCAAATAACTTCACTGCTTCTTTTGTCGATAAATTCTTTTTTGATAAGTTCTCCAGTGCAGTAGACAGCCCGACAACTGAGGGCTTCAACTTTTTATCTGTTCCCTTTTCAAGATGCAAGATTACGTTACGCAGTGCGGTGCCAGCTTCACCACCTTTAACTTCACGTTCAGCAAGTACTTGAATAGCGGCATTAAGTTCTTCAAAACTGACTTTTGCTTGAGCGGCAGCTACCCCCCCGTTTTTAATTGCTGCGGCTGTATCTGTAATTTCTGATGAGCCGTGTTTTGCGCCCGCTGCCAGCACGTTAATATAGCGATCTGCTTCGGCAGCACTAACACCGAACTGATTGAGTGATAACGCAAGTGTTCTTGTTGCATCGGGCAAAGTCGTGCCGCCAGCTTGCGCCAAGATTAACGCTGAATTTGTTACCTTAATCAGCCCGTCGTTGGTTTTCATGAGTTCAGGTTTAGCGCTAGCCATCAATTTTAATGCTGCGGCGGCCTGGCTTGCGCTGTATTCAGTCGTGCGCCCCATGTGTTGCGCCGCATCATCAAATTGCTTCAATTGCGCACCTGTCGCACCGGTGATGGCAGACAGATCAGATAACGCTTGACTATATTGACGAGTTGTGCTGATAATACCGCCAAGAGAAAGACCGGTACCTCCAATTAAAGCCAGCTTCCCTGCCAATCCTGAAACTGCTTTCCCAACAGTCAAATAAGCCTGCTCTGCTTTCTTTGCATCATCTTGCACTTTTCTTGCAAAACGACTCGACTCACGGCCAGCTGAATCATACGCTTTAAACAAACTGGTTTTAAATTCTGTGCTGTTGAGTAATAACCCAACAGACAGCGTTGCTAAATTTGCCATTGTGTGAGTCCTTACAATAAAGCACGTATAACCGCTACACACTGCTCTTCTATTGAATCATCTTGCGGCGCAGCATTGGAATAAGATTGGGGAGTATTTACGGGCTTATCGTCATCGTGTTTGTTCCGAAGTTTGTAAAAAGCCTGCCAGTGGAGCAGAATGTCGGCCGGGAGGGCCGCTATTTTTCGTGGATCTGTCTCGCCGTGATGATCTGCCATACTAAAGATGAAGTTCAACAACGGCGAGTTGATTAGTTTTTTTCTGCTTCCTCTAGCGTGCCGATTGAATGCCTCTTAACTTTTGCAATTGCATCAAGCAAGGCCACGTTATCATGCGCCATCAAAAGTTCGTCAGCTGTTGGAACCTCATCAACAGGCAACTTTTTACCTGTTTTATCAACAAGGCAATCAATAATAAGCTGGATGTTAAGCAGTGATGCTTTTCGAATATCACCTTCATCGCTTGCTTTTTGTACCGCCTCCTCTTGATCAAGTAGTTCAGCTGCACTTAAACGACGTAAATTAACTTTAGTTTCAAACAGTTCAACTTCCATGACGGTATTTTTGGTCTTCAACAGTGAAGCTTTTATGCTCATTATTTATTGCCTCCAGTTTGTGTTGGTGTTGGTTTAGTGGAAACCACGCCCCAGGTTAAATTGTTCTGCTTGCCCTTAACAGTGATCTGAATCACTTCACTCGCTGGAGCGGTAATTTCGCTCATTTCCCAGCCTGATAGCGCAAGAATCATTGTTGCCGTGCGTTTATTAGGCAGTTCAACATAGAGCTGCACGGTTTCGCGAGCTTGTGCGGCGTTAAGAAACGCTGCAAAATTGACATTTTCAGGATCATCAATGAACCCCAGCGTTTTTTCTGGTCCCTCTGGCATATCAGAAATAAATTGTTTGTTGGTATCAATGAGAGTTGTACAGTCAATAAAGCTGCCCGTTAACCCTGTGGCTCCCAGTGCTTTACAGTTAACAAGTGATTTTAAAACATCAACGGCTTCACCTGGTTTACCAAATTTAACGATGGTACCTGCGGGCAGCATTGCATACTCTGGCGAAGATTTATCAGCCATAATAATTACTCCAAGATATTAATTTATTTGCTATAAGTGGACAGTGCGTCGCGGATTTCCGCAGTGAGCGTTTTTAATACTGCGGACTTGTTATAGTCAAGTGCGGGTCGAATGAACGGGTTCGGTACCTGTTTAATGGTTCCTATTTCCTGTGCTAATGCTTTCATGTAGTGTTGTTTGGTCGGACCTACAGTGATCATTACCTCCTGATATTTTTTAGCCCGACTGCTGCGGATTTTAATATCATCACGCATATGTGGTCCGGGGCTGTTTTTGTCATACCCGGCATGCCGTTGCATATCTTCTTTGACGACTTCCATTGCGGCTTTACCCGCTGAACGTAGAATTTTGGTCTGTAGTTCAGCGTCTAGCTCATTGAGTTTTCGCCCCAGTTCTGCCAGTCCCTTAACTTCAACCCTCATCATGTAAATTCTCCGAATAGCAGATAATAAAATCACGGGTGATACGGTATTGCACCCGGCCTTTTGTCAGATCGGTTTTATCCTGATGTACATTGCCTCTTGTGACTGTTTGAACAGGATATTGCCCGATATAACCATGAGTGATATTTTCCCATGTCCTTATGACGGTCTTGTCTAGTTCAAGCAGACGGGCATAGTCATCAATGAGATAAATCGATATCTGAAACCGAGCGCTGACTAACGAAGTGACCGCCAGACCGGTGTCAAATTTCGGGTCGCTAATCCGCTGGTATGTCACGCCGTCTTGAATATTGTCAGGGAGTAACAAAGGGTAAGCGGGTAATCCGGTGATTTCTTCCAATGAGGCTTTAATATCATATTCGATCATGCCGCGTATCTGCCTCCGCTGTGATGAGAAGTTTGTCGGGTTTTGTGCGGTCTGCTGCACGAACGGTAAATACCCGCTCTTTCCATGCTATTTGCCAGTCAATATCAACATCTTTTCTCGGACGCAGAGTAAACAACAGCGTTTCAACAACCTGTTTCTGATCAAGTGTCCTGATTTTCCGGTTAGATATCGGTTCAATACCAGACCAAACGGTAGCGATTAACTCAGAAACTGTCTTTTCTGCCCCCGTTTTTGGATCGCGTATTGTTGTGACACGATGCAAACCGACGCGGAAACGTAGCTTGCCTGTTTCAATCATATTTTTCACTCATAATGGAATAAATCGGTAGGGTTCTAATAAGTTTTTGAATCCCGTGGGGAGGACTTTAGGCTCCCGGTTTTCATACCAAAACCCGACTGCCAGCATGATCGCTAATTTAATATCATCCGTGATCACCAGCCCTTCACTTACATCATCAGGCACCCGTTCATCAAAAAGGGAGCGGTTAATAAAATTTTCCGCGCGTTGACGAGCGGCTTTGGCATACGTTGTCAGTAAGTTATCTTCTTCATCCGTATCGATACGGCATTGAGCTCTGAGCTCTTCAATTGTCGGTACCATAATCATCCGGGCCCGTAACCTGTTGCCAGATTACAGGCACAAAAAAACCGCATCAGCGGCTGTTATAGAAAGGGTGCGGAATTTTTAAGCTGTACTTTTACCGGCACCGATCAACGCCTTGATAGCTGCGATATCTTCCAGAATGCAGTCAAAACGATGGAAAGCCAAAAATGCCGTTTGGTCAAAATCTGCGTAACGCTCAACCAAACGTTTCAGGGCCATGTATGTTACACGGCGAAGGATGAAGCGATCAAAGTCACCGCAAAACATGTACTTATTGCCCGCGCCGATGTCCGCAATGGCTTGATCGATTACGTACTGCATCCCAAGGACTGATGCCGGCGCAACACCAGCGATATCTGGCAGCCACAACGGGCGTTTATTACCGTCCACCATTTCCGCAAAGGTCTTTAATGTGGAATCGTTGAAAGCTAGCCGGAATTTAGGCGCATTTCGGTAAGCAGGATCAATGCTATGTTTCAGAGCATTAATATCTGTCCAATCCGGTATAGCCGATTTTGCTGTAACAGTACCCTTTACGGATAATTCTAAACCCTTCGGTTGCAGCGGTGTACCTGCGCCGGTTCCTTTCACAAGATACTTAGCTTCACCGCGCGCGATTCGTTGAGCAATGCGAGTTGCCAGATAAGCTTCAATATCTATTCCACTGTCTTGCAACAACTCATTAGACACCCGAATGATTTTAGATGAGAGCTTTTTCGCCCCCAACGAATCGGCGCCGAACTCTGTATCTTCTTCACTCGCGGCGGTGTTTTCACCCAACAACTCTCCTTCTTCTGCCGTGCCGTCTGCCGTTGCCCATCCGATGGTTTGCCCGTTTGAAGTACTGAGGATTTGTGCCACACTGGCAATGCCGCCGTAGGCTTTCATGACTTCAACCACCTTATTTAACATCTGGATGGGTATTGTATAACCACCTTTCTCATCCGGTGTTGTCCCTTGTGCACGTAGTTCCTTCAATGCTTGACGTTCTTCGGCATTCATTTCACCAATGCCATAACGAAGAAACTTATCAAAAGCCGCAGTGCGTTTTTCTTGCTGCTGTTTTTCTGGATCATTGTTCAAATGCTGACGTTGTTCTTCCTGCTTCTCTTCAACAAATTGCTGATCGATATCCCGAAGTTCTTCTTCGCGTGAAATCTGATCATCCAGTTTTTGTAACACCTCTTTGGCTTTATTCCATTCTGTACGCTGTTCATCCGTCCAGTTGTTATCGCCAATTTTGTCATGCAAAGCACGCATATCAGTAGCAACAGTGTTACGCTTTTGTTTTAAATCATGTAATTTCATCGTGGTATTTTCTCAATCTAAATATTTAATAAAGTCAGCAAGCGCTCACGCGCCATTTTTTGGTTAATGGCTTTCTGTAGCGCACCGTTGTTGCGTGCTTCCTGCCAAGCTTTCATTGAACGGACACCTGAATCAGCCTCTTGATACGCCGGATATGTCACCGGGCTAACATCAAATAAGCGCGAAAACTTATTGATTTCTCTGATAATAATTCCTTCATCATCTTCGTACCACTCCTCTCCATCTCTGGCGACACGGAATGAAAAAGAGGACTGGTTAATGTCACCCCGCTGCATGGGGGCCAGCACCAGATCACGAATGGTCTGAGTGTCCGGCGCTTGAATGTTGTATTGTAGTCCCCGTTCATCGACACTCAGAGCCAGTGTGCCAGAAGTACTACGACCTAAGATGAAATTAGGGTCATGGTTGAAAAGTCCGCGCACGTCATCATTCAAAACATCATCAAATGCCCCCGGTTTGATGATTTCGCGAAAGCCCCAGAGCGGCTCCGACCGGCTGTTAAACACTGAGCCATAACCGACAATTCGCGCTGGCTGGTTCTCCTGTGTTTCAGCACGGACTTCACCGCTGTAACAGCGCATTTCTCTGTCACTCATTCGGTTTTTCCTCTTTATTTTGGTCTGTATTAACAGAATTGGCCGCATTAACGCTGACAAGCATCTCATCCAGCCCGTCGACAGGGTTCATATCTTCAAGAGCGCGGACCTCGTTTCGACTCATCCAGCCGTCAGTAATAGCAAAATGGTAAAATTGGGCGCGTTCTTGCGGCGTACCCCGGAGCAATCCGGCAAGATTAAAGCGAACGTAATAACCTGCCTTGCGCTCCACGAGAGTAAATAAGCGACGGTTTAATTCTTGCTCCCAGTTTGTGACCCACGGCATGATCGTATAGCGGACAAATTGAATCGCTTGCTGGGTAATGTTAGAGAACGTGGCCTTTTCCAGATCATTAATCATGTGCGCCGGGACGTTAAAAATCCCGGCAATCTGTGACCTATTCAGTTTCATTAAATCAATTAGCTGAGCATCGACTGGGGAGACAGTCAGTGCTTTATAATCAAGATCGGCGGGGAGCAGTAACGTTTTATTTTCCTGATTTCGAAGAGCCTGCGCCGCTTTCCGCCAAACATCTTTCAGCCGTTCCCATGAGTCTTTTTTTAGCTCTCCTTTTACTGAGACAATCCCGGCCGGACGCGCATTACCACCAAAGAAGTTACTGGTGTATTGCTGCCCACTCATCCCCATGCCAATAGTTTCTGCATGCTGCAAAATGGGGCTTAAACCCATTTTTTGGTTATTACCCAGTGCCCGGATATGGATCATGTCGTGTGGACTGACTGCAAAGCTACCGTCTTCGTTATACACTCCGTATGTATAACGACCACCCGTATTAATCAGTGTTGTTTGCCACGGCATACAGGCATCAAGTTCAATAACTTCACCTTTTCGGTTTCGCTTCACCCACGTGTAACCATTTCCCCAACCTAAGATATGGCGCTGCTTAAGCTCACGCCACTTATAACTAGTTTGCCAATCATTCGGCTCATCATGCACCAAGTAAAAAACCGAGTGATCCCGTGCTTGTTCTACTGTGTCTCCTATTTTCCGCATCACATGCAACGGCATCTGAGCAACGTTAGATGACAATACATAGATACAGGCGTAGACCGCCGATAATTTCATTGAGGTTTCTGGACTGACATAAACATCACCAGACAGTAGCTCGTCATTATCGATACTTTCCGCCGTGATTGGCGTTGCCGGGTTTTCAAGTGGCTCGCTGCGAAAAATAGCATCAAGTAACACGCTTATTCCTCCATGCTGCTATCAGTGCAAATGCTAACAGTCCACCGCCTCCAGCTTGTAGCGCTATAGCCGTGCCGTATTGCAGGTAAAGCCCGAACATGAGCAAGCCGAAGCCTGTGAGCCCTAACAGGTCTATAATCAGTAGTTTCATAGCATTAATAATTCTTCATCAGGATCGAGAGAGGACAAGAAGTCCGAAGGCTCATTCAACATGGCCCGGCCAATTGCCATCATCAGGGCCACTGCACCGTCGATTTTGTTTTCGGATTGCTCTTTAATGGGGCGAACTACATCGTCGTTACCCGGTAGATATTTACCAACCACGTTACCTATACACCATGTCATAACGGGATTCCCATCATGATGGAAGCGCCCGGCTTCAATAGCAGCCTCCAATTCTTTCATGGGATCTGACATATTGGTGTAATTTTGGATAATAGTTATTGGGTTTAACCCTTCATCAGCTAATTGATGCGACAGATTAGTGGCACCGTGCGGATCAATGGGGCTTTCATCAATCGGGTTATTCATGTTATCCGCTTTGGCATCTTCCAAAATAACGCGATAATCAATTTCAGCCCCTTCTGTCACAGTAAGATGCCCGGTATTCACCCACTTTTGATAACGTTCCGCCGTGCGCTGCTGGTCCGTGTCCGTGCTATATACCGTGTCATACGGCACATAAAACTTGGGCGCAATACAGTAATAGTGCCTTTTCCCCGCCATTTCACGATAAAAAAGTTTGACCTTTGAATTCATATCCAACTTTCTCGCTAAGTCAAAAGAGAGAATGCAAGGCTGCCCTTCGAACTGTTCTAACGTCAGTGTCTTATCTTCACATTCTCGCCAACTGACTAAATTGAAGTAAGCCGCTCTGGCGGATACCCAAATGTTCAAGTGCTTAGTTTTAAAGGTGTTAGCCAGACGTGCGTTATTCTTTGCTCTGTTTTGCTGACTCAGGAGAAAATCAGCATAGACAGAAACCCCCATGTTTGGGTTGGCTTTTCTGAGTGTTTCCGGGTCTGTCCAATCATCCCCCTCATCAACGGTATAGATCACACCGAATAACTCATCATTAGGTACGGTACCGTTAAGCATTTCAATCACTTCACGCCGCTTGTCATAGCACGGTCCCTCTATGTTGTAACCCGCCGTTGTGATTGCCCACATTAGCGGCTGACGCCTTGATCCCATCCCCGTAAGCATCGTTGTATAAAGCGCATCAGTATCATGCTCGTGGTACTCGTCAACAATAGCGCAATGCGGACTGGCTCCGTCACCAGGATTACCAATCAGAGGTTCAAACCGGGCGCCATCTTCCGGGCGATTCATGTTTTTGGCATTCACTTCAATACCGAACGCTTCCGTTAATAAAGGAGTGCGTTTACACATTAATCTAGCTGGCCTGAATACTTCCCAAGCTTGTTTTTCTGTTGTTGCACCGGAATACACTTCCGCGCCAAATTCATCATCACAAGTAAAACAAAATAAGGCGACACCGGCTGAAATCGCTGATTTTCCGTTCTTACGGGGAATTTCTGTATAAACCTCACGAAAGCGACGCAGCTTTGTGCCTTTATGAACCCATCCGAACGCCGAACATACAATAAATAACTGCCACGGTTCCAGGGTGATCGGCATACGTTTAAACGCCCATTCGCCCTTTGTATGCGGGAGAAGCTGGATAAACCGCGCGGCTTTTTCCGCCAGGTCTTTGTCGAACCGGTACCTGAACTTTTTGCTTTTCTCCTGTGATAAATCCTCGATATGCCGCTGACAGGCATCAATAACATATTGACAGGCCGCAATCTTCCCGCGAACGATATCACGAGCATATTGATTTGCCGCGTTAACATTGGGATAAGATTTGCGACTCATGAAGTGATGATCCTGATGAATGGGTTTTCAACTTTAGCCTTACCTGCTACCCCAATTAACCGCTGCCGACTGCTGGGATCTAAACCCAACATGGAGCCGGTAGTACTCATTTCTGATTCTTGTTCTTTCTTCGCTGTTAACTCAGGATTTTTTATCGGGCCACCTGTCGCACCAGTTACCGTATTACCCTGCCTGGCAATATTCACAACAGCACGGCGCCAGAATTCATAGGCGACACACCAGCGCTCTAATACAGCAAGATCGGTAACGCACAAAATTCCCTGTCCACACAGTTCTTTAACTGTGAGTTCCCACATTGTGATCGCAAGATTTAATTCGTTCTCTTGAAACCAATCCGGGGGAAGAACGCCCTTTAATGGCATAAAAACCGGTTCATCTTTATTCAGAGCGCGTTTACCGGGATTGCCAGCCAATTCCTTACGTGCAGTAGGCTTAGCCCGACGTCCGGATCGGCCAGCCGTTCCTGCCATAATATAAAAATCTCCAAAAATGAAATAAAAACTGAAAATGCAGAGGAAAATTAACGCTTAAATTGGCTTATTTATCTCCCGGATTAAATTTCATTTTTCGCGGGCATAAAAATTCGACTGAGGCGGCGGTCCCATAAAGCGAGAGGGGTGGGGATTTGACCCGCCCCTCCCCCTACGAATAGTTCCATTTATGCTGGTTTCTTTTTGAAATTAAATATAAATATCAGGTGCATCATCGGTCATCTCATTCTCTCCGTTGCTGTCTTGCGTCTATGGCAAGGCCAGCATAGTGATTGCAGATTACTGTCATCATCAGTGCCGCCGCGGGCTTTGGGAATGATGTGGTCAACTGTAGTCGCAGTAACAGCTCTGCCATTACGTAAACAATCTTTACGTAAACAATCTTGGCACAAGTAGTTATCACGCTTCAGTATCCGCGTGCGTATGACATCCCACTTATTACCATAGCCGCGTTCGTGCCTACTCTTACCGCGTTGGTGGTTCTCCCACCCTGTATTCTGATGAGCAGTACAATAGCCGCTACGGTCTGTTGTTGTATGCGCACATCCCCGTTTACGACAAGCGCGTGGGATTCTAACTGGCATATCATCACCACTTTGAAAGCCGACCGCCGACTTGGGTCTCACGCATGACCCACTTATGGATCTCGTCTTGAACTATTCCCCGTATTACTTCACTGAGATGCTCATTATGTTTATTTATATTTGCCTTTGTCGTAGTTGCATTTTTAATAATTGCATTAGAATTTAATTGAACGATTTCAGTAATACGTTCAAGCTGTTCTTCTGTTTTATCCAACTCACTTCTATCTACATTAACGACAATATTTACTGTATATGTTTCAGCATTTACTGATTTATCTTTCATTTTCATTCCTCTGAATTTCGCCGGCTATTGGCCTACATCAAATAAAAATGCCACCAGCCCACACTCAGAATGAGCAAGGGCGTAATGGCATGAATTATCAGTATTGTCGTAGCCACTATTGAAATGACTACTGCAATACAGGCCGTCTCTCCGGCTGTCACATCGCTTCGCCTACCTACAGTTGATGTTACTGATATATGCCCGCTCCGGGGGTATTGGTTATTTTTGACTCTGCTGTACACTCGATAGAAAAGGAGGCTATGTCATGGTTAATACAAACAGACTGCGATAACCAGCGCCGAATTGTTTCCGAATTGGAAATAGTTAGATTCAGAGTTTCCTGCTAAAAAGTCGGTGGGCGCCCGCTGAGCAGACATAAAGAAATAACTACTATCAAGCACTCTTGCAGTAGAATGCTCTGAATTAGTTACTTGTCGTGTTTGAATATTGTGAATATAAAAAACAACTAGTAGATGATTGGTTTTTTACTGGATCGATAGTGGTCTAAGCATTGTTCCATACTGTCCCTGTTTCATGCCATGAGCAACAACAGCAAAATAACCCTGCATTCGATAACCGCCAGTTTCCCAATAAAGGTGATGTTTGAAATCATCACATATTTGTATATAAAGAGATGTAGAATTTAAAGCATTCAGAGATTCTCCTTTTGTCACCTGCTTAAAGTTATCAATCCATATTGTCATTGTTGCAGATACATTAAATGGAGGCTCTGCGGGAAATTCAGCATAGTCGACATCATCGCTGTTAAAATAAATGTTAATATAAACTCGCCTATGTATAGAATCTTGAAGAAAATTATTAAAGTCACAAGATTCCTTTGTCAATTGCCTCACGTAGCATGTCGTCTTGTGTGCATTCTTTTTGGGAAAGGTCAGCTCCTTGGATACAGAATATGCTTTCCATGCGTAATATGCAGCGACCCCACCAACAATAAGACTCACGATTGCTATACAATTACTCATTTGTTTAGTATCCGTAACTAGAAACTACCTAATTATACAGTATTGCCTTTGAATCGAGAATCACCTCAAGCCTGTAATGTCACTTACGGCCTTCATCATTGATGATTTTATTGACGTAATCTTGTAATCCCTCTAATTGTGCCTGCATCGTTGTTACTCTTTCGGTGAGAGTGAAATAATCCCTGATAGCGGGGTCTTCCAATCTGGGGCTGGCTGCATCATCCAGGCGGGAGGATGAATTGGCTTTGCCTTGATGACAGGTGGCCGCGATACGCAACCGGCGACGACCAGCGGCAACATCATCACGAAGGCCATCAATTTCAGATTTCGCATGAGCAAGTTCCTTTGTATGCTTAATATCCAGTTCAGACAGGCGCTTTATCCGCTCCTGCTGATTAACGATTTCATTCTGCTGCTCCAGCAGCTCACTCTGTAGCTTAACTGTCGTATCAAGCTGTTTGGTATACTTACCGTAATAGTGGTAAGCCAGAAGCGAGACAAGCGCTAGTGCAATAACAGTATAACCATGAGAGTTAAACTTCATAATATCGCTCTACAAAAGTAAAAAGGCTTTATCAATGACCGCATTGCTATAAGGTTGACTACCGTTTTCCATGGTAATAACCGACTTAATAAGCTTTGCCATAAATACCTTATTAAATACATCAACAACCTGATCACCAGTCACCTCCGTGTCCTTACATACGTGGTTAATATAGGCATCAGTATTATTTTCATTATGGGGAGCCCATCGTGAAATGATACCTTTCACTGTTTTAAGGCCATGTTTCCGATTGTAATTATGCAAAATTTTAATCATTGCCCGAATACCATATTCAGGGCTGACAAACTGACAGAAAGATTGGTCGGTACGTTGTGATTCCGGTACCAAGCCTTGCCAATCATCACCCCAACGAATGTTGCCAGGGTTATTATTCCGAATACCTCTGCTCATTTGTCATCACCAATGCGTTTGTTAATAGCACGGATAGCCATCTCTCTGATTTTATCAACACCGATAAATCCCACAGCCCCACCTATCATGGGGGATACATCAGATGAAATACCGAATGCTTCAATACCGCTGGATATCGCCCATGACAGAACGCCACATAACAGGCACTCAGCCCATTTGTTTTTACATTCCACTCCGTCATAAATAAGACGTCCCCAACAAATTAATATTGCTGCCGCCGTGCCAGACACTTGCGGCCACGAATGTTTCATGCCGTTTATTAATTCAGCCCATAAATCAGGATTATTTTTCATCTTCATATTCCACCCCCAACCGGGGAAATTAAACCCCGGTAGCGGCGGGTTGTGAATAAGATAACGAGTGAAGTAAACAACGAATAATGTTGAAAAGTCACTGAGCGCCAAATACGAAAAAACCCCAGCAGATTGCTGAGGTTCAAAACAGAAAAACCCGCACATTTGGCGGGTTCTGTTGTTTACGCTTACATATGTCGCAACATATATTGAAATGCTATGCCATCATGCCAAATCTGTCAACGACCTAATTACACATTTTTTATCTACTGATTTATTTTCTATTTTTTGTAGTTCATTAATCACATGTTGATAAATGAAAAACTCAGCGCGTTTGAAAATACTTTTAACTTCACGTAAGCATGTTCTATATGATGGCTTTCTATAATCTGACTGACCGGCACGAGTCGGCATAATACGCGGTTTTACTTTTACTCTGTATCCAGAAGCAATTTTATTATCTGATAAACAAAATGCGTACCGTGCAACAATTAGATGAAAAGCAATCTCATCTACCAATTTTAATAAATTGATAACCGCATTGATCAACAATCCCTGATCATCATTGCATTTTTCTCTCGATGGATAGCTAAATGGTTTTACTTTACTTATATATTCAGCAATCACACTGCTCTGTCTTTTCTCTATACGCTCCGTATAAATCCATGCTCCCCACTTATTTAACCAAGCCTGTAACCAAATTTCTTGCTCTTGAGTCAGACTCGACATATGCGCATCTCCTGAACTTCATTTTTAACTTGAGCAAGCAATTCCAGTTCTGTTCCGTGTATCTTTTGCCAAGTCCTAGGTGCAGCATGAAAACCGGTTGAATAACACGCTCTATGATGTGGAATGCAAAGAGGTAAAACAGAAAAATTATCAGCTCGTTGTGCTATCCCCTGCCCCGTTCTCACATGATGGATTTCAGCGAACGATGCTCCCAGCCCCATATTCCGACAACAGATACAACCCAGTGATGCTACGTCAGAAAGCCACTGTTTTTCACTTTTTGTCATTGGTCTTGCCTCTAATTAACAAAGTCAAATAATTGAGCAGCAGCATTTTCAGCCCCTGCTCTGGTCGGAAAAGTTCTGTATAAAATGAAATTCCAAAGCACGTTTAAAGTGGCTTGGTAGAGATCGTGAAATTCCAGTTCATCCATCTTTGCGAAACTAATAGAGCGAGGTTCGCGGTAAAGGCTACCATCTGGCATTTCGTAAGTGTCATAATGCCCAGACTCGACAGTGACCCATCGACGAAAAGCATCAAATGATTTTGTTGCGGATATGTTCTGTACCCGGTCCTTCGATATGCCTGCTAAATATTCATCAGCAGCAGACTGCAAAGCATCTTCACTGCCAGCAAAATGAGCCAGAAACTTAACATAGCCTCTGATAAGTGATTTTTCTTCGGAGGATATTGTCCCTCCAGTGGGTTCCCAGTATTCATAACCTAGGTTCAGGAGTGCAAAGTATTTACGATGGAAACGCGGGTTACGGGTTTTCTTAAAGTCAGCAGAAAGTACATCACCACACTTAACTTTGAAGTGTAGATACTCCCTAGCTGCCTGTGTCGCAGGAGCCAGAGTATCGTTCGATATTTTGATAAAACTATACTGCGCCATTACTGATCCTCATATGTAATAGCACAGCAGCTAGATTTAGGTTATCGGGTGTTCATGCCGATGAAATAATGATAACTTTTTATAGCTCATTAAGCTACTTGCAGTTAGTGTAAATGTTAAACATCTAACTTCAGCTCATGCCATCCCAGAGTATTCCAACACTCAGTTTCACCAAAAAAGCAACATTCAAAAATTGGCAAAGATTCCCTACACTTGCAACAATGGCGTTTTTGTAATTCAGCTATTTTACAATTCAATGACCGGTCATCAATTCTAATCAACATAGTGAGATATTCAACGACATCATAAGGCTTTCTGCCTGGACGCCGGAGCACGCAATTCCGTTTCAACATCTCCATCTCTTGATCATCCACCAGCAATTCTATTTTTGTAAAACCAGCTTCCTGCTGGCGTTTACGTTGGGCGGCTTTACGTTCTGCTGGAGATTTAGCCATTGTTAAACTTCCTGATTTTATAAACCGAATTACGGGTTCTTATATAACCATCAGAATAAAAGGAATGGATATTTTGAACAGATGACGTAATTATTTCAGCACCATCACTAAACCGCTTTTCAGCATCATTGTAAATACGACTGCTAGCCCGAATATCAGTGATGTCATAGGGGATAAATCCAATAAGATCTATTTCAGCTGTATATGTAATACCTAGTGGACCTTTTGATACCTTGTTGTCATCACATTCGAGTACTTGAAGCGCAACAGCGACAATCTGTATGATATTTTTTCTTGCCGCCTCAGCTAAATTTCCATCAAATTCACTCCACATCATTGATGACGTAGCCTTGCCTATTTCCTCAAGAGACATCACTCCCCACAAGAAAGGATTGTGATGACTTCCCCACTTTTGATCTTGTCTCTCCATTTCTGTAATAACATCAGCCATAGCTTTAGTATTTAAATGCTTCATTGGTCTTGCCCCTTATAACTTCATTGCTTCGCGCCAATAATTTAAGCGCATTCTAAAAAATTCCCGGTTGTTATCTGGAGTTTTTTCAATTTCAACTAATACAATTGTCCGGCTTATCTTCTCCCGTTTTAATTGTTTAATTAACCGACTGGCCTTTAAATCCAAGTTTTCCAGATCACGATATTCTTGTTGCCATAATCCGCGGTTGTATGGCAACCCTGCGGGTAGATAATCAGATTGTGTACCCATGATTACGCCTTGGATTCAGCCGCCAGACGTTTCATGATCTCTTTTTCTATGGGTTTCGGTGCTGCCATTACCTGTTTATAAACGGCTTTCTTCATCGAGCTATTACATGACATGACATGCTGAACACGATCTAATGGCATTTTGAGCATGATAGCGATACTTTCGGTACTGCGCCCAAGACGAGATAACTCATAGATCCCTCTAACAATTTTTCGCCCGTAATTAATACGCTCGCCTATTTTGACTATGGGTGCTGATTCTCGTACTGGAACCACTACTTGGATTAATTTAGGTTTCGGTTGATATGGTGCCCCAGTCCTAGCTCTTGCTGACTGATTAAGTTGATATAAAATAGATGCTGTATAATCACAGCCATCATCGTAAATACCCCGATTATCTAAAATCAGTTTTTCATTTTTGGTCATGGTCTGCCTCTTCTGGTCTTTTGTTAAAATGCTTTTTCTGCGTATCTGCGTTCTTTTTGCTTAGCCTGCTGCTGCATTCGACATACTTCCGCAGCAACAATCTGATCTGTTGGTAAATAATGCCCGTTTTTGAATTCTTGATAGACAGTGCCAACTTCGCCGTGTCGATTCTTATCAAGAATGATTTCAGCGTAATTTTTTGCTGGACTCAGTGGGTTATAAACAACATCCCGATAAGTAAAAATAATTCGGTCTGCATCTTGCTCTAAACTACCGGAGTCGCGTAAATCAGCCGCAACAGGACGGCGCTGATGTATAGGCCGTTTATCAACGTCTCTTGATAACTGACTCAATGCCGTAACGGGTGTATGCAATCGCTTAGCTAGTCCCTTGAGGGCCCTAGATATTTGAGCGATAGCTAGGTCATTACGCTCGGCTTTGGGCTTTTCTATCAATCCCAGATAATCAACAAAAATCCCTTTTAGATTCGGATGACTGCGCTTATGTGTTTCACTGATAGCACATATCTGCTCAACGCTTAATTCACTAGCATCAAGAATATGAATATCCCTGTCTATCAGCTCGCCAAGTGCATTAGATATACGAGCCCAGTCTTCATCATAAAATTCACCACTTCTCAATTTTGAAACTGATAGCTGAGCAGAACCGGCAACAATTCGTTCAGTAATTTGTTGTGCTGCCATTTCCATCGAAAATAGCAATGCCCCGCCCCCGTTCCTAGTCATACCTTCGATCATACAAAGTGCCAGTTCCGTTTTACCCATGCCGGGGCGACCACCAACAAGAATCAAATCAGTTGGGTTAAGTCCTCCAGTCAACGAATCAAGTGGCTCAATACCCGTCATAACCATGCTACGACTGGCTTCACCTGCGTTACGTTTCTCCAGTGTGTCAATGTACCCTTCAATCAAAGTCTTGATGTGCACTGGAACCAGGTTACCAGTATCTCGTATTAACTCTCCCATAGTTGACATAAAGCCCGCTATGACATGTTGTGCTTGAGTATGATTTTTAGTTTCCAGTAATGCCTGTTGGCCGGCGTTGATCACTGATGTAACCCGCCGAACATACCAATATTCACTAACTTTATTGGCATAACCTTTCAAGTTTGCATTCCAAACAGGGCTCTTACTCAACTCCAGGATATTAGCTAATGTATTACCATCTCCACTCATCATAGCCTCAGCGATGAATATCGGATCAATAAGAGAACTACTAAGAGCCTGTTTTTTTATCTCAACGTAGACACGGCGCAAAAAACACGAACTGAATGCCTCTTCTGGTAACGCTGCAAGAACATCATAGGCATCCTGAGTTGCACCACCTGACAACAACCCGCTTATCACTGCGTGTTCAAGATCGCGCTCATTCATATTATTCAGTTCTCCGGTAACTACTCCAATCAAAAGCAAGTACCACCCCGCCATGTGACATACGGTCTATAACCCGCTCACCTAATAGGTCAGACAGCTCGGAAAGTGATAAATTACTAATCAAAATTGTCGGCAGTAAATCCTCATAACGGTTGTTCATCACTTCAAACAAGATGTTACGTTCACTATCTGTTCCGTACTGCACTCCAATTTCATCGATGACCAGCAAGTCTAGTTCACTGTAAAACCGCAGGGTTTCAAACTCTGTCTGTTCGGACTCATGATTCCATGAGCGGCGAAAGGCTCGGATGATGCGTGATGCCGTGGTCATGAATGCACACGCCTGTTTTTCTGTCACTACCACTCGACAGATAGCCACAGCTAAATGAGTTTTTCCTGTTCCAGGACGGCCACACAAAACGAGTCCTTCCCCTGCCTTTTTCCGTTTTTCCCAACTATTTGCGTAGTTCTGGCAAATACCGAAATTGTGTTTTGCAGCTACCGTTTTGGGTTGATAGTTTTCGAAAGTAGCCAGTTCAAAGCGTGGCGCGATATTAACAGCACGGAGTAAATCAACCTGGGTCATCACTGGTCTCCCTGCTCGATGTTTTTCGACCAATACGCATCAATGGATTCATAATGCTTGTTTTCAAAACCTGTATGCGTATTGGGGCGCGGCTGGCGATCATGCTGAAGCTTTCTAGGAAACAGACCTTGCCACCCATTAGCAATGGAAGTACAGATCACTTCATCGGCATTATGACAATCTGCCAGTTTCTTGGCCTGCTGCCTGCACATTGTTTCTGTCAGCGGTTTTTTAATCTCTCGCCTGAACTTAACCCAGTCAACCCACACATCAGAACTAACGTTACTTGGCTTAGCATTGATGGGATCGAACTTTTGTTTACTCGTCCGTTTTTCCCCTTGGGGGGTAAGGGGGGATCTATTCAATACTTGTTTAATATTCAGTTCTTGTTTTAATTCATTACTTATTAGGGGGGGATTATCCGGCAACGGCTCAGCCGTTAACGGTTCATCCGGCGACGGATAATCCGTCTCTGGTGAAAAGCCGCCAGATTCACAAACAACATATGACATGCCATCAAAATTACCGCTATTTCCGCGTTTTTTTTCAGATTGCAGATAACCTGTGTTTGCCAACTCTTTCAATAACGCCCTTACAGCATCACGCCCTGATGGTTTCATTGAGTCTTGCGTTTGATTTATCAAATTCGCAACAGACACTTCCCAGTTATCCGGTTTTCCCAGCAAATAAATTAGTAAGCCTCTCGCCCCCCATGAGAGTTTAGTATCTTCACTAATTGATTTATCCAGCGTGTAAAATTTTGAATCGGGCCTTGGTGCTCTTCTGATAGCCATGTTATACCCCCAAAGCTTTAGCAATCTGTCTACAAGCTAACTGGTACTGTTCAGAAGTGAGCAATCTCTCCCGCAATTTAGCTTTTTGCTTTTCGTATTGTTCCCAAACACTAAGCGCTGCTTCCCTGCGCCCTTCATAAATTTCTGAGATTTGTTCCATACTGGCTGGCTTACCGTTAATACGAAAGCCATTCCGGTAAGTAATCATATCGATTGATCTAAGCATTGGTCTTGCCTCAAAATTTAATGTACGTTGGTCAGACGTGGTTCCATTGCATTCAACGCAGATATCGCTACTGCTATACGGTGTGACATATCACGACCTCCTAATAGTGTTTCACTCATTGCGGCGGCAAATTCCTTGATTGCGATGGATGCTAGGTAGTTCAAATTATCTGCGCTCATCAACCTCGCCCGCCGTTCGGCGGGTAATGCTGCTTCAATGGCTGGTAAAAGTTCCGAAATCTTGCGTCGCGCCGCATTTGAATCACTGCGTAACCACCTGAAAATCTGCTGCCTGTTGTTATTAATGGCTTTCCAATCAGCATTACCACTTTCATCTTCAATCAAATGTAACCTTGATTGTGAAAACGAATCATTAAGCAGGAAATACATTCGGCTAATTTCAATCGCTACATATTCCTGCCCCCTCTCTGCTGCCCAAGCCTCAACTTCGGCTTTAATGGCGTTAATGTTTGGTTTCACTACTTGCGTCTCCTGTAGCAATATTGATTATTGAGAATCAGATCTTAACTCTGATATCGTCTACACTTCAGGTAATCCATCTTTAGGATTGGGATATAGATCTGGACGTAACTCATGTGGAGTTACCCCAGTTAATTTATAAATAGGTATAACTCTATGCGGAGGAACAATCCCGCGTGAGCGATGTACCCAATAGCTAATAGTCATTTGTGAAACGTTTAATTCTTCAGCTAAAGCTTTTGCTGAGCCAGCAATTTCAATCGCGCGTTTTAATGCAGTCACTATTTTTTCTCCTAAGCTGCTTATATGCATTTATTAAACAATTAGTTGATGAAAATGTCAACAAATAGTTTATTTATATATATAAACAATCCGTTTATAATGTCAAGATGAAAAGCAATTTAAAAAACAATGTCGCCGTACTAGCGAGACTTAATGAACTCATGGATCAACAGGGTATATCTAAAGCAGATATGGCCCGTATCGCTGGCGTCAGTCCACAAGCGGTTAATAATTGGTTCAACAGAGGCGATATAGGTAAACGCTCAGCTCAAAAACTAGCTCAATATGTTGGTGTTTCAGTAGATTGGATATTAGGAGATAACGAGGCAAATGGGCCAAGTGATAATGTACAAGAACGACCACTTTCACAACAGGAAAAAATTTTACTGGAACTCTTTAATGAATTACCAGCTAGTGAAGCTGATAAATTCATTAAAGCTCTCGAAGATAAAAAACGGTATTATGATACTTTACTAGATGAATTATTACATAAAAGACAAAATAAGAAATCATAACCTATTATATTTAATAGAATTTAATCCAACCATCTCAAAATAACCTTTCAGATAGTAGATATTGTTACATCATACAAACGATTAATGATCCTTCAAAAGGTCCGTACTAACAAGGCTACCTAAGTAGCCTTGTTAACCTCATTCCCAATAAATAACTACCTTAAATTTCTCCTATCCAAAAAACAAACAAATCAAAATATCAACTATTGGTTGATATTTGCATTGACAAAAATATCAACTTATTGTTTAATTCAAAACATCACAGCAAACAGGCAGGACGCCCACGCAGTAGCCGCCCGGAGCATACGAAGTCCGGGATGATTTGCTAAGAACGGCAGCACAGCAGCAGTTTAGGTTAAGTGTTCAAAAATTCAATTGTTCAGATGATGGGAGAACCGCAGCTCTCAACGTGACCTGCAATGATTACCCAATCTGAACAATAGTAGAAGAGGCAAGACCAACACCAGGGTTCCCCGGCCAGCGGTGGGAACGGTACGAAAAACACTGGCAGTTGATGCGCTACGGTTCTCCTTGCCGGGTTTCTAAACGAAATTGCGTGAATCAACGGACTGCGGGGAAAGACCCGCAATTAATTAGTAACAGACGTAAAAAAACCCACCGAAGTGGGCTCTTTTACCCCAGTTCGCCGACCAAAGCTAACCGGGAGTTTCTACTAACGAGGACCAACTCGCTAGAAGAGGCAAGACCAATGATTGCTCACTGATCAAAATTATTCTATAGGAGTTGCTATGAAAGCACAACAGGAAACGCTTAAAGTAAAACTTTATGTTCATGCTATCGAAAATAGAATTACGCGACAAATGAACATCACTGTCTTACAACATGACGCTAGTAAAAATGGGAGTACAGAAATATTTGGTACAGTTGTCGCTGTTCATAATATAGAAATCCCGTATCCAGATATTAACAATTCAGAATTTATAAATTCACAAATTGAAGAGCTTAAAAAAGAAAAAGATAAAGTTCTGGCGGAAGCTCATGCTAAAACGGCTGAAATCGAAGATCGCATTTATAGATTGGGTGGACTGTCATGAGTTAATTAAATATGAGGATTAGACAATGAAATCAAAAATAAAATTTGCAACTGAGTGTAAAGCTGAACAATCTCGCTATTTATCCGAAGCAAAAATCTATCGTCGCGGCTCTGAAATACGAAAAATGTATGTCTCTCTCGCTTGGATAAATAGAAATAACGCACGTCAGTGGCTGTCTGTTGATTAAATAGAAGGTAAATAATGCAATGGTAAAAATACGAGAAACTTATAGTTTTGAAATATTATGTAAAGATGTACAAATTACGTCTTCTGAAATGGAAGGAATCTCAGTTGAGATATTTGATGTAAACGAAGATGATTTACAAAGAATGATTAATGAATTTGATTCTGAGGATATATTAAAAATAATTGATGAGGAAGATATTGTTAATTATTTAGAGGCCAAAAGTTACGTCGTAATTAAAAGAGAGGAGGAAGAATAATATGACTAAACACGTACACGCTGAATTAATGTTGCAATATGCACAAGATGCTTTTAAAACGGATGAACCGTGGAAAATGTGGGAAATAAAAAAACCAGGTATGGCGTGGGCTAGTTTGATTCGTAACCCCTCATGGGTACAATTCTGTCAATATCGTCGCAAGTCAGAAATGATAACAATTGGAAAAGTCAGTTTTCCCAAGCCAATAGACTATGAGTTAAAAAATGGTGATGGATATTTCACAATGACCACATTAGATAATGTAAATACGTTTACTTGGTGCTCTGATAATGTTGATTACTATTACTTGCGATCTGGTCTTATTCACTTAACAGAAGAATCAGCTAAACAACATCGTGACGCACTAATTAAAATAAATAATGGTGAATTTTAATTGAAAGTCGTGAAAACAATCGAGGCAAGACCAATGACTACTTATGTTTGTGTATTTGAGCCAACAAAAAATGCTCAAAAAAATGGCGCAGTACCATTAGCAATCGCTCTTGAAGCTAATTCTGAAAAAATGGCCAAAGCTATGGCTATCGTTTATCTGGGGGAAGAATACCCAGATAATATTGATAGTTTCAATACTTCAAAACCCATTATCTGTGAAGATATGCAGGGCTCGCCGCGCCCGCCAATTGGCAAGTTTGATGAAAAATTTGCAACCGAATACGAGTTCAACGGTACAACATGGCAAGTCAAAGCCATTAAACCAGAACCAGATAATAGTAACGAACTAGTTAACTTTAGCAAAGTTGCTACCGTTGTTCGCATAGCTGCGATTATGTTATTTGGCACAACCGAATTAACAAAAGGCCATATTCGTGACGCAATCACTTTTGTACACAATGATACTTCACAACCCAAGTTACGCGATATTGCAAAAGGCTTAGCTAAAATTAACGAAGTTGCTCTGATGGATGCTCCCAGGACACAAAAAATCATTCATATTGTTCTGGAACACTTTACAGAATATGTCGATTATGATTCTGAACAGGTTACCCAGTTTGCCATAAAATGGTTATCTCAACCGGAGAAGCCTACGTTTCATGAACGAGAGTTCGGCCACACCTACTCAACATTAGATATTGAAATTGCTCTTGCTCTACTTGATGATAATTTTGAATGTTGGTCAATTAGCTCTGCACACTTAAAAGCAGCAAAGGAATTGATTGCTACAGATAACGAAGCGTGGCGGCGTTGGTCTGTAGAATTTCGTATCAGAACAGATGCATTGTCTATTCCACGAGAAACCATTTTTAATGTTATTCGTAAAAGTAAGCAACACCCTGAATATCTAACTGATGCTCAGTCAAGACGGAAATATCTTGATAATGTACTGGGTAAAGCCCCCGACTCAAAACTAAACAATGAGCCAAAATCAGAACCACAGACTACCTCCGTTACAGAGCAGGTTGACTTAGAAACAGAAGGAAGTGAAACAAAACCAAAAACTCGTAGAAAACGGAAAACCAAACAAGAGGAACAAACGGAAAAACCTCAGATTAACACCTCATTACAGGATGAAAAACAGGAAGTAACTGTTATATGTCACAACACTGCTAATAGTAATGACTTTCAAGATCGTGCAAACATTCTTGATGAAACAATCAAAACCCGTGACGCCGAACAACAAACCAACTTACGCATATGGAAAACGGTTCAGCGCACCGATCCCCGCTTTACAAAACCAATCGAGGGTATGGGATTCATCGGTACAAGCATCAACAGTAATTACATGTTCATGCGTGCAACTGAGATATTTGGGCCGGTTGGTGAAGGTTGGGGTTATCAAGTTCTGGAAGAAAAAATGATCAATGGTGCCCCACTTTCTGAACCCATTTACGACAGCCAAAATAAACAGATTGGTATTCGTATATTGCGTGATGGTGACGGTACGTTGATCTGTGAACAGAATCATTCCATCAAAATTTTATTTTGGTATCTGGCTGAAGGAGATATCCGGGGAGAAATCGAAAGTTACGGTGCAACCCCTTACCTTTATAAAAGCAGATACGGCATCAAGGCTGATAGTGAAGTAATAAAGAAATCATTAACTGATGCCATCAAGAAAGCATTGTCTATGCTCGGATTCAGCGCCGATGTATTTATGGGAATGTACGATAACCCCGAATACCTAGCTGATAATAAAATTGAATTCGAAATTAAGGCTGCCAGTGATAAGGCCGAGGATCTAGTCAGATTACGCAAGGAACTAGACGATAAGTTCACTCGTAATACAGAAACAATGCGCACCGCTGTCAGTAAGAATGAAATTCGCGGTATAGCATCTACTCTTACACGTGAATTAGGTATTCATTTAGATAACGCCAAGACCAAAGCTGACAAAGATTATGAAAAATATTTGTCTGGCCGCCTGCGCCGTCTGACCGAAATTGAAAAAGAATGTTTAACTAAACTTGAAGAAGAGGCAAACCAATGACCACTGCAATTGCATTAGCAGCAGATTACGAAAAACTACAACAATTGGTAGAAACCGGCGAGTTCTCGCCAGAAGATATCGCCGATACACTTGAAAGTATCGAATGTGCTATCGGTGATAAGCTTGATGCTATCATGATCCATGTTCGCAATATAGAAGGTCAAGCCAAGACTCTTGCTGATGAGTCTAAACGACTTACTGACCGTAAAAAATCATTCGAAGGACAAGTAAAAAACTTAAAAAAATATGCACTGGATTGTTTACTGAAAGCTGGAATGGATTCATTAAGAACCACAAAAAACACGTTCACAGCCAGAAAGGGTATTGCCAATGTCATTATCGATGATGAATCAAAATTACCAGATGAATTAGTTGATGTACAAACAATTACAGCACCAGATAAAAAGGCCATTAAAGAAGCTATTGAAAACGGTATCGATGTACCTGGTGCGCATATTGAAATCGGTGAGAAAAGCCTGCAAGTACGTTAATATTAATTATGCCCCATTAATATCGGGGCAATAATATGAGGTGATTTATGGCAGCACGATTAGAAATTATTATATCGTTTGATGAAGATCTAAATAAATGTCACGTTGAGTGGACTACAGGAGAAAGCCTTGATATAGCAAGCGAAGAAAAGCAAGTTATTTCTCAATTGAAAAATAAGTTGTTATGCTCGATAGAAAATGAATTTATTAGCATAAACCAACATTATATTCATTAATAAAATACAAAGGTAATTATCATGAATAACAGTACAGAATCTTTAATATCAGCATGTCACGAGTTAGCAAGAACAGCTAAATGTGACGATTATTTAATTTTAAATGAGATTGCAGATAAATTGAAATCTCTTCAAAAAGAAAGTAATGATTACAACCAAATGTTTATTGATTCATGCGCTGGTCTTGCTGATATAGCTTGTGCCGTTGGTATTAAAGAAGAATGTGATACTGGTTCAGCAAAACAAGTAATTTTGAAAATTAAATTATTAAAAAAGAAAATTAGAATTTTTGAGCTTGGATTTTGTGCGCTCGAACCTATGATTTCATTAGCGCAATCTCTACAAGAACAAGAATCAAAGAAAAATGAATGAGTAACATTCAATGCAAAATAAATCAAAAGAGGTAAGACCAATGCTTAAACACTCTCACAGTAAAAATGATGCTGTAAAGCTTACAAATTGCAATAAGAACAAGGAAGCAAGAAGATGATATATGGCCTATTTCTACTTGTATGTTCTTCTATAGACTGCCAGTACCTGCCGTACGGCTATATTTATCCTGATGAAAAAAGCTGTATAGTAGATATGGAAATGCAAGGTCTTGGTACTTTTGAGTGTTTACCTGTTGAGGCCATCATTCACACTCAAAATTGATTAAGCTTAATCAGAAAATAATAGAAGTATCAAATAGCATGATAGCGAATTTCACCTACGGAACAGCTATCATGCAACTACAACCCTGGCAACCAGGACAACAGCTATTAACAAACTTCGATGTAAAATTAGGCAAACTAGCAGCAAGTGCAAAAAAGATATCTCACAATGACAGTGACGTTACCAGGGCATGTGCTGCTGCCGATTTGATTATTATATTGATGATGAGGCAAGACCATGAAAAACAACATCATTACACATGAAGAAATGGTGGAATTAACTGGGTATGAAAAACCATCTAAGCAGTGCGAAGCTTTAGAAAATGCTGGCATATTCTTTATACGCCGGCTGGATGGTTACCCAAAAACTACCTGGGAACATTTCAATAATCCACTTGGTAAACGTAATAAAACTACCCAAGAAGAACCCAATTTTGAGGCTATGTAATATGGCTGGTAAACGGAAAAATCCGGCTGACTCAGCATTACCAATAAGAGTATATCGAGGAAAAACAAAATATGAATTTCACCCTGCGGCGGGTGGTTCTATTTCACTTTGTCGTCTTGATGCTCCTTTATCTGTTGTCTATGCAGAGTATGAAAAGATTAATCGTGACATGTCACATGATGTTTTTTCTTTACAAATGTTAGTTGATAAATATATAAAATCGGCAAATTTCAGAGAACTATCAAAAGAAACGCAAAAAGACTATCACAAATACGCGAATAAGCTCATGCCTGTATTCGGAAAAATGACACCCGATAATGTCAAACCTGAACATATCAGAAAGTATATGGATAAGAGAGGACTTAAAAGCAGAACGCAGGCAAACAGAGAAAAAACTTTCTTATCCAGTGTTTATAGATGGGGTTATGAGCGTGGGCTTGTTAAAAGAAACCCATGCAAAGGCGTGCGTCAATTTAAAGAAAAAGTGCGAGATCGATATATTACAGATGATGAATATAATGCACTCTACTCTATTTCCCCTCCTGTCGTTAAAGTAGCAATGGAACTTGCATATTTATGTTGTGCCAGACAAGCCGATGTTTTAGCTATGACATATGCCCAAATAAGCGACGCAGGAATATTTATTAAACAAGGTAAGACAGCGGTTGCACAAATTAAAGGATGGACAGAGCGGCTAAATAACGTTATTGAAATGAGTAAATCGTTACCACTGGCTAGCGGAATTAGTAGTATATATGTAGTTCATCAACGTAAAGGCTCCCGATATACACGTGATGGATTTAACAGTCGCTGGCGCAAAGCGCATGAAGAAGCTGTCAAAAAATTTCCAGAACTGGATTTTGATTTTACGTTTCACGATCTAAAGGCTAAGGGTATTTCTGACCTGGAAGGTTCTTTAGCAGAAAAACAAAAAATTTCAGGCCATAAAAATATAACTCAAACTGCTAGATATGATAGAAAAATTGGAATCGTCCCAGTTGTCGGTGGACAAAAGGAATAATGCATTATTTTCAATAATTTTATTCCTAAGATATAAGATGCTTACTACATATCTTATTGATTTTAATCAGCGATAAGTTAGAGTTATGTTAGGAAAATATCATATAATTTATTGTTTTATAATAAAAAAACATCTGATTTAAAATCCCTCGGCTGTAAGGCTGTGCGGGTTCAAGTCCCGCCCTGGGCACCAAATAAAATTCGCTAATAAGACAGTGAGTTAGGAAAAAGAAAAGGCCACCGCAAGGTGGCTTTTTTGATTTCTGCGATGAGATGAAAATTGAAAAGTGGCGGCAGAATGGCTGCGCTTTGGCATTACTGTATAAATACACACCATCCATTTCAAACAATCTATCCCCTCTTGAAGCATCATCAGAAAAATATTCTTCACATAAAAAAAGTTAAGTCATGATTGCTTCATTACTGTGAAACCTGTTTATACCCGTTATCTTTCAAGTTGCCTCTTTGTTGGCTGCACTCGCCCACCCCGGTCACATAGTTATCTATGCTCCCGGGGATTCGCTCCCTTGCCGTCGCGATGCATCTTGAAATCCATAGGGTATATTGGCAGAATTCGCAGAAAATTATTATCTTTTTATATAGTTCATGAGCTTTTGTAGGAACGATTTTTTTATTTCAGGTTGATTTGATTTACTCCATGACGGATTTTCTAAATCGGTTGGAAGTAAGTACAGACGATCATCGTCATCAACAACTTTTGCATTAAGTTTTTCGGCTATCTGTAGCATCTTACAATATAGGGCTGTATCGGGGTGTTTTGTACGTATGTTCCCCTCAAACCAAGCCAGCCAAGGTTCTTCATCGACGCTTTTTCCTGTCCATATAGCATGAAACTGACCACTTCTTTCATCAATGAATAATTCGTCATCTTCAGCCACTAATGCGAGCCATTCATCACTACTAATTTGGCAATCTTCATTCATTGAGAAGCATTCAGCTCTTGTTATATGAAGCTCCCACCCCATAATTACTCCTTAATTATTTGAAAAATACAAAAATAAAAGGCCACAGCAAGGTTAATACCGATCCTTAAACGATCGGCATTAACCGCAAGGTAACTTTTTCTCGTGATGGAAATCACTATCCACTATACCCTTTCACTATACTTTTTACCTCGGCTGTTCTGGCCATTCAATATCGAGAGCCAGTGAAATATTTACTCTACTGAGCATTACCCTGTATTTCTTCCATTCCAACAGAGCGGCTTTCTCTGCTACGGTAGCGATATCTAAATCAGCAGCATCTTGCAGTAATGCAATGGATTCATTCGCCTGTCGCAACAGAGTTACACGCCGCTGCTCCGCTTGTTCAACCTGATTTGCTTTTAGGGCTATATTATCAGTGACCCATTGTGTGCCATCCCATTTATCAAAATCGGTGACAGGTTGCTTGAAGGTCAGAGTTTCAGGTAATTCACCCAATTCAGTAATTTCCTGTTGAGTTCGTGTTAACGTGTCATAAGCGACTTTTCCGCGATAATCAGGTACTATTTCCCAGCGCTTACCGTCTTCACTGCGACAAACAGCCACATCATCAGAATCGCAAAAGTTTGGTGCATCTAAATAAGAATGCGCTGACAAACCGACGCCGAGCATAACATATTCAACATCAGAGTCAGTAAATTCTCTTGTTATTTGATTCGTGCGATAAACCTTTATCCAGCCAGGTTGAATTGCTAATCCGTCCTCACCCAATACGGCTGTTTCATGTTCCAAAGAGTATTTTTGTTCTGTCGTTATGCTGAATGCTGCTGCTCTCACTATGTAGTTAAAGGCTATGTTACGGGGCCTTGATACCCCGATAAATGCTGAATTCGCAGTCCAGTCTGTCTGAGCTTGATAATATACAGCTTTTACCGAAATATTGTTATTTCGAGGAGTATCCCATTGTAATTTTGTGCGCTCATTGCGCGAAGGAGTAATAATAAAATTACTAGCCCGATCAACATTCTGTACTAAATAAGCCCCTTCTTGCCATGACAATATTGAACGAAATGGATCCACATTTCGACCACTGTCCCAACCACGGATAAACTCTCCCCTTAAATCAGGCAATCTACCGTCAGGATAAGCTTCTGCTAACTTTGGGTACTGCAATTTATTGAAAAATGCACCGTTACAAACGAGATAATTGATAGGTGGATAAGATAACGGCCACGGAATGGGGGAACCCACAGGTATATTAATTTCTTCACGTAATGAATTTATTATTTCCTGAGCAAGCTTTTGCGTAACCGCCAATGTATCACTATTGCCAATCATATTTGTAAGTTGAACAATACCTTTCTGCGTTAATGAGGCATCGGGAACCTTTGTTATCACTTTTTGTTCCAGCGCTCCATTTAATTGGGCGGTGAGTTTCTCTATATTCCCATCATCCAGAACATCATTGCCAGATTGTGTGGCGATAAAATTAGCGACTACAGAAGATATCGTGGACGACTGACGTAATGCCTTATTTAACATATCAGTGGTAATACCATCTTGTGGAAACCCAGTCTGCAAATTTTGGTTTTCTTCATATTTTTCTTGGCTAATTACATTAGCATTATTGCTAATAGAAAAAGCCTTAAAATCATTTTTTTGATTCATTTACTTACTCCTTAAGAAAAATAATACTTTTTATAATCAACATATTTAATAATTACAAAAATAATCCGACTGTAATTTATTCAAATTAGAGTCTAGTTCATAAAGAAGAGTAATACATCATTCCTATTTATTAGAAGATTGACTGTTTTTATATAATTGTCAGCAATAAATAATTCAATATCTTAGAATCGAAAATATATCCAAACCATTTATAGTTAACATCTGAAAACTATTTTGCTCTTATTCCTTCTATCTCTTCCTGCAACTCCTTCTGTTTTAAATTTCAAGCTGAATCTTGCGGAATTTAGACACAAACATCTAAACGATAGTATTCTAGAATGCCACAGAATTCTCCATCTTCATAAAACATACATTCATTATTCTCATCAATACAACTTAAGTCTCCAGTTCTGAGAACGGCTCGGTACTCGGTAAATGAGAGTGCTGACTTTCTAAGCTGCCTGTACGGCAGTACACCTTTGATTGCATTAACTTCGTGGCCCAAAAGATTTCTAAGCTGCCTGTACGGCAGTACACACCTGTAGCATCATCGGTATGCAGCCGCTGCTTTTCTAAGCTGCCTGTACGGCAGTACACACGGTGGTGCTCTGTTAGTGGTGATGATTGACTTTCTAAGCTGCCTGTACGGCAGTACACCCTGTATGCACGCCCTGTTTAACGAGCCGATCTTTCTAAGCTGCCTGTACGGCAGTACACCGAATGTTATTTGGTACACGTGAAAATGGTACTTTCTAAGCTGCCTGTACGGCAGTACACAAGTCGTGATTGCCGCGTTAACTGACCGGTTCTTTCTAAGCTGCCTGTACGGCAGTACACGAGATATTGAATTTCAAGCGCCCCCGAAAAAATTTCTAAGCTGCCTGTACGGCAGTACACTGTTTCGTCTGAGAAAACCTCATCTTCGGTGCTTTCTAAGCTGCCTGTACGGCAGTACACAGCGATAGTATTCGCGTATGGCGTTTCGACTTTTTCTAAGCTGCCTGTACGGCAGTACACCGAGATCTTTACGATTTCATTTGCAGCGTTATTTTCTAAGCTGCCTGTACGGCAGTACACCTGTATTAAGTGGATAAAAGACGTCATCAAATTTTCTAAGCTGCCTGTACGGCAGTACACAGTATGCTTTGAGTGTTAAGACATCTACAGACTTTCTAAGCTGCCTGTACGGCAGTACACGTTCTTTTACCCATGCCTCATATACATTTTCATTTCTAAGCTGCCTGTACGGCAGTACACGTTCTTTTACCCATGCCTCATATACATTTTCATTTCTAAGCTGCCTGTACGGCAGTACACGTGCTGAACCGGGGAAGCCGCCGAACGGCAGGTTTCTAAGCTGCCTGTACGGCAGTACACCTCCGCTGGCTTCATAACTCCAATTATTAAAATTTCTAAGCTGCCTGTACGGCAGTACACAATAACAAACTCCCTTTGTTATTTCCGTTTACTTTCTAAGCTGCCTGTACGGCAGTACACTTTAACAGAAGATGCCGCTCAGCAACATTTAGTTTCTAAGCTGCCTGTACGGCAGTACACGTATGGGAGGTAAAGTTGCCGAAACCCCGCAATTTCTAAGCTGCCTGTACGGCAGTACACAGAGAACGATTGAACTTAGTGTATAAAGGTATTTTCTAAGCTGCCTGTACGGCAGTACACATTGTTATAGTATAACATTACGTTTTACTTGATTTCTAAGCTGCCTGTACGGCAGTACACATGAACGACCTAGATCTCCATGATCCCGAAACTTTCTAAGCTGCCTGTGCGGCAGTACACATAGAATCCCTTATGCTGGTGTAGCAGGTATGTTTCTAAGCTGCCTGTGCGGCAGTACACTGATTACTGAAATGCTATTGTGTACAACTTGATTTCTAAGCTGCCTGTGCGGCAGTACACGTTCCCGCTGATAAAACTGTTCAAGATCCAAATTTCTAAGCTGCCTGTGCGGCAGTACACTCACGATGTAAGTTATCTAGCTTCCGTTCTCATTTCTAAGCTGCCTGTGCGGCAGTACACAAGACTTGTGGTTGATATGTCGAACTGGAACTTTTCTAAGCTGCCTGTGCGGCAGTACACTCAATTGCCGCTATGCGTCTGTTGATTTCGCTTTTCTAAGCTGCCTGTGCGGCAGTACACCATTTTTGTTCTCCTATAGTTTAACTTTCTTATTTCTAAGCTGCCTGTGCGGCAGTACACACTCTAAAGAACAACGACTATCACATGGATGTTTTCTAAGCTGCCTGTGCGGCAGTACACTGTTACATATTAACCCCAACCTACTGAATGTTGAAGAGTAATCATTATAAAAAATAAAAACCCTTTTTTACGAGACAAATAATATTTACTTAAAAATCAATAAATTAAAGTTTACCTTTAAAAAAGGGTCAAAATTCCCTCCACCCAAGGGGAACAACCTCTCCTTCTGTTTCTGATTTAAAGGGTATTTTGTTCAGTCATCATGCTGCTCTCACGATGTAATTAAAGGCTATGTTGCGTGGGCGGTTCTCTGGTGCTACAGGAACAACTCTTGACGCGTCGAACCCAAAACCATATGCAGTGTATACAACATCTGAGGTAAAATGACCTACTGATTTAGAACTACCATCTATAGCGACTCCAAAATTTGCACTACCATAAAAAACCCCTTTTGCTGCCTGCTCAAAACTATGTGTTATCGCCCCAGGAAATGAGCCCTGAATATTTCTAATAGCATCCCCCTGATGAGTTAAAACTCCGCGGCCATTATCAATACCTCGACCATCATCCCATCCGCGGATAAATTCGCCCCTTAAATCAGGTAATCTACCGTCAGGATAAGCTTCCGCCAACTTCGGATACTGTAATCTATTAAAAGCTGAACCATTACAAGTGAAATAACCAAATGGTGGATGAGGTAACGGCCACGGAATCGGAGAACCGACTGGGATTTCACTAGCTATTTTAATTCGATTATCTATCTCTTCGCGGGTATATTCACGTAATGAATTTATTACTTCCTGAACAAGCTTTTGTGTAACCGCCAATGTATCGCTATTGCCAATCACATTTGTAAGCTGGACAACACCTTTTTGAGTTAATGAAGCGCCGGGAATATCTGTTGTAATTTTTTGTTCTAACGCTTTATTTAATTGAGCTGTGAGTTTAGCTATATTTCCATCATCCAAAACATCATTGCCAGATCGTGCCGCAATAAAATCAGCCACGACAGATGATACCGTTGACGCTTGACGCAATACTTTATTTAACAAGTGAGTGGGAACATTATCTGGTAAAAATCCAGTCTGCAAACTCTGATTCTCTTCATATTTTTCTTGACTGACTACATTCGCATTATCACTAATAGAAAAAGCCTTAAAATCATTCTTGTAACTCATATACCTTCCTTAAATTAAACAATATTATTTCATAAGAAATATATTTAACTATTGTAAAGATGATTTATCGCAATTCACAAAAATAACAGTCTAGTCCAGAAAAATAACAATGGGGTGTTCTTATTACTTATAAGATTAACTATTTTTGTATAATCGGCAGCAATAAGTATCTCAACATTCCATTTAATTTTTCAAGGCAGATCACAATAAAACATAGCCAATCCATATTATCTAATTATCTATTAATGAAATATTGCTTACAGAACCATAAAATAAATATCAACATCTATAACCGTTCACCAATAACTGACATGGCAAAAAATAAGCATTACCGACTATCATTGATCATCCATAAAAATATAATTATTAAATAATTTTTCTATAAAATAATATTTTATAAATATATTTACATTTA
>NZ_JAPFCD010000031.1:0-59841 GCF_026153155.1 Photorhabdus aballayi
GAGCTTTGTTTTGGCTTCGATTCGTCCGTCAACGTTTTCAATGTTTTTCCCAATGATCAGTTCTGTACTGCCACCGGTTGCAGCGATTTTACCCCGGCTGTTATCCAAGGTGGCGGCATCGATTTTCAGGTTGCCATTACCTTTAATCTCGCCATTTTGGTTATTCAGCATATTGGCAGTAAGGGACATTTTGTCCGTGCCCTGTTGCTGCATTACTCCACTATGATGGCTTAATGTGTCTGTTTTTATTGTAATCTTATCGGCGGTAGTGACTGCTTTTTTGTTCAGTTGCAGGTTGTGGGCTTGTATATCCAGTGCACCGTTGGAGAGCAGTTCGCCTCCGTCACCTATCCACTGATGGGCGTTGAGTGACAGTTTACCTTTGCCGGCGAGTTGAATTGTCCCGCCTTCCGTGTTGTTCGCTTCCTTGTGGACGGTTAGGTTCAGATCATCCCCATTATTGGCGATTTTTCCATGACGGTTGTCCAGATTGCTTGTAGTGATAACCAGACGTTTCCCCTCATTGAGAAGGGTCCCGCTGTGGTTATTCAGTTTTTGGGTGTTCAGTACCAGCTCGCCGTTGCCGGTTTGATTAATTTTCCCTTGCTTGTTGGATAAGTCTGGAGTCGTTAAGTTGATTTCCCGTGCGACCAGTGTGCCGCCGTCATTGTTAAATTGGCCGGGTGTTTTAGCTGTAAAGCGGTCAGCGGTGACTGTAGCGTTGGCAGTGCTAACTTCTTGCTGGCTGGCAGTGAGTTGAATGTTGTTGGCCGAAGTTTGGCTGTCGCTGAGATCAATCTTTTTACTCTGTACTGCTATCGTATTGGTCGCTAGGTTTTGTCCATTGGCCTGAATGTGTTGTTTAGCGGCCAGAGTTAGTGAACCAGGCAGAGAGGCTTTTCCTTTACTATCAATGCCAGCGGCCAGAATACTGCCTTTGGCGCTCTGTATCGAGTCCGCCTTGATTGTGGTATGACTTCGCGCAGCAATCGTGCCGCTATTCTCAATCTGCCCATCAACCGTGAGACGGACTTCACCGGCGGTGGCGCCGATGTGGCCGGCGTTACGTACCCCTACGCCAAATTCGGTGCCCACCAGCACGATTTTATTGGCGTACATGCCACCCAACGCTGCTACATCCAGCGTAAATGAGGGATTCTTGCTGCCGTCAGCAGATTTTTTCTCAATGTTCTGGTGAGCCGCATCAACGATATTACGTCCGGTGGTGACTTTCAGATCTTTCGCGTGCAGTTTGCCGTTGATGACCACCGAGCGGGCAATAATTTCGGTGTAATTTTGTTGTGAGCTGTCCAGTCCCAGATCTTCAATGCGGACTTCTCCCCGCTCAATATCAAAGCCTTTCAGTCGGCCTTGTTCCATCATGGCCTGTCCTGTGGTGAGTGTTGCGCGATGGGCGTTAATGAATCCACAGCCGTTGCAGGTGATACCTGCCGGGTTGGCAATAATCACGTCGGCTTTTTGTCCGGCGACTTCTATCCAGCCATTAAGTTTACTGGCGTTAATGCTGTTCACTTCATTGAGAATGATTTTGGCTTCCGCTTTGGCAAGCCACGGATTTCCTGCCACCATACCGCCCAGTTGCGTTTGGACCGCATTGTGACTGTTGTTAAGGATGACGCCTCGTTCATCAATATCAAATTGACTGTAGGTATTACGTGAGATACCCGCGGCGTTAGGGGTTTGAATATCGATTTGGGGCGTACCGTTTGCGCTGTTCAGGATAGTCGGTTGCTGATTACCCGGCGCTTGTCCGTCAGCCACAATATTGGCTTGCGCTGTTAGGGAGATGCAGCCGGTTGCCAATAACAAACTCAGTCGTAACGCTGTTAACCTGCACAGGCATTGTGATGATTGCCGACGACTGCGACGGCGTACCGTACTACCTTGTCCAGAAGCTGCAATATCGGCCACGACCATCAGCATGTTCCGGGCTTTGTTAAAGATGATACGATACAGATGCTTGTTCATTGTTTCTCTCCGCTAACACTTTTTATCTACTACGCTTTGGCAACGTGGTTATTCTGAATTAGTACTGCCAGTACACACTGAATCCGGTTGTGACTGATGAGGTTTGAAAGCCATCCGGTTTGGATAGAGGGATACCGGCAAACAGGTCATAGCTCACGCTTTTCAGACTGCCGCGACAGCCCAAAACGCCGCCCGCCAGATGTTTTCCCAGGCGCCGCTCATTTCCCGGTCCACCAATTTCGCCATAATCCATGCCCATATACAGGGAGTGACCATTCAGTGGCGTTTGCCATTCCAGTTCGTTACGGCTGTACCAACCATGATCTCCATTTAATGTGCGTTCACCGTCAAACCCGCGTACTGTCCAGCGGTTGCCAATTGAAAATTGATCCTGTGTTGTCAACGTTCTGGCGCTTATTTGGCGCAGGTATTGGGTTTTGTAGATGAAGGGCTGAGAAAATAGGGTAAATGGTGCCGCCAGCGCCGCAGAAAACTGGGTTGTTTTAAGTAGGGCGGTTGCTTCGCCCCGGACCTCTTCTGGCGCGGGCTGAGCGCCAAACCAGCGGGTTCCCTGTTGGTAAGTTACTCCGGCATCCAGGGTCGCTCTACCCATGTAGTGACGATGAGATAATCCTAATTTCCAGCCAGCCGTTTCCCGGCTCTGTACGTCGATTTTCTGGTCATTAATAAAGCTCCTGGATGTGCGACGATAAATTTCACCGTTAATCGAGGTTCTCTGATTGGCGTTACGATGCAAGAGTCGGCTGAGTTGGATATTCAGGTTTTTGCTTTCGCCGCTGTATTTGTTGTCTTTATTTGGACTGGCTACCTTTTGGTAGTAATCATAATTACTGGCAGTGATGCCCGCCATCCAGTATCCCACCGGTAGGGAGTAATGGAGGGTGTAGTTTTTGCTGCTGCGACCGGAAGGGGAGCGAATATCGCGTCCGCCGGAGATATAAAATAGATCACTCAACGCAAGAGGATTATCCAGATATAAAGTTAATCCGCCCTGGTAACGCCCGGTACTTTTAGAACCTGAATCGTCCAGGTAGCTAGCCAGTCGCCAATGTCTTGACTGACGCCAGTCCAGCACAATGTCGCTTTCGCCTAACTGTTCATTCGGTACAATTTCCATGCTGGCTTGAACGGTAGGAAAACGTTGTAAATTTTCTAATCCTTGCTCGATATCCCGTAAGTCAAGCAGCTCTCCTTCGCGGGGAGGGAATGTGGTTATCCGTTGAATATAATTGCCGCTTTCAGCGGTATAGCGAATATGCCCGATTTTGCCCGGTATGATCATGAGTTTTAATGTTTTGGCATTCAGATTCTGGCTGGGCGCTAATACTCTGCTAGTGACATAGCCATGATTAATTAACCGGTTTTGTATCCGAGTCATTAATATATTAATCCCCTGGGTGCCCAGACATTGGTTTTCTCCCTGTTGGGCTAAACGCTTTAACGGTAACCAGTGAGGAAAATGTTCCGTGCCTTCAAGAACGACACGCGTAATGGGAAAACAGGGCGTATCGTCAGGGAATTGAGAAGGGACTGCTGTTTCAGGAACAGACAGCCGAATGTCCGCCGGTGGCGGTGTTAATTGGGCTTCCAGTGCTTTCTGTCGTTCTTGTTGATGAATGAGTTGCTGGTCTGCAATTTCGGCGGCTTTAACATTGGTAGTAACAATAAGAAAACTAGTAAAAATAATAACCTTTTTTTTCATTATTCTTTGGCATCCCGCACGCGTCATATAATTTTTTTGGCGCTATTAATCATGAATTTGACTTAACAATCAATATGTAGATATTACTTACTGATATGATTGAGAAATAGGGGTTATTATAAATTTTCAGAAAAAACAATTGGATATGATTTATTGGAAAATGAGCGATAATGAAAAAATACTTTATTAATTAATGGGTTATATATCTTGGGTTAGATGTATTTGATTTAATTATATATATTGATGAATATGTGATATGTGTCACTAAGAATATTATTATTTAATTATGGTTAAAATAATGAATGAAACTATTTATTTTTGGTATTAAATAATGGAAAAACTGTTTCTTTAAGTTAAAATTAATGATTTTCTATTAATTAACCTGAGTCTTGGATAAAAAATTGAACTCAGTACCTGTTTCAAGATCGGAATTTTCCACCAAGATAAAAACCAATATCAATTAAGGAACAGGCATGGACAAATTAGTTGAACTTTTTTGTGATGTTGACGATTTTTGTCGCGCTTTCGTTCTCAATGATAACAATTTTGTCGCGAAAATAGATATCATCAGTGTCGCCTCTTCCGTTTATTCCCGCTTTCTCTCACTTAAAAGGGAAACCGACTGGCATTGCTTTTATTGATTCCACAAGTTTGCGCATTTGTCATAACATCCGCATTCCCCATCATAAGGTTTTTGAGGGGAGCGCAAAACGAGGAAAAACCTCGATGGGAGGGTTTTACGGCTTCAAGTTACACTTGATTGTTAACCATTTGGGTGAAATTCTGGCGCTTAAAGTCACTGCCGGTAATGTAGATTCGGGAACCTGTTCGCGAATTAATAACAACATTAACGGGTTCGCTTTACGGCGATAAAGGTTATCTCAGTCAGGAACTGGCAGACGATTTAGGCAAAACCGGTGTCACTTTCGTCACCCAAAAGCGCCGAAATATGAAAGCACGCTGGCTGGCTGAATGGGATAAGATCATGTTATCAAGGCGTTTTATCATCGAAAGTGTGCCGCAGGCATACAAACTAGCCGCGTAGGGAACGCAGCCAGTATGTAGCATAAGCTCAGGAGGAGAGGGTGGCAGGCCCACCGAAGTCCTCTGTCGGAAGCTGGCTTCAAACCCCCTCAAGCGGCTGCCGTAAAGAGCGGTGGTCGTGAGCGTTGAGGTTAAAGCGCGAACAATAGTTCGGCAGGGTAGGGTACAAAGAGACGAGTAAAACTGAACCCATGTGGACGCGTCGTCGCGTCGTAAAGAAGAGATTTGACATCAAAACCGGGGGCGTTTCTATCTTCCGGGAGAAAATCTGTGAGTAAATTCCGAATGCTGCGCAGGTGGTGTCCGACGTAGAGTGGGCGTGACTTTGTATCGGGTTCTTTCTGGGAACTGCGGGAACCCGTCATCACGATGTCAAGGGAGAAATGCAAGTCACTAAATTGACAAGTATGAGAGTACCGATGGGTGATACGGGGGCGGAGTGACTCGTAGTAGTGAGGAAATATTTGTAATGAATGTGGAGCGAAGGGGTCACGTCAGACAACCTTACCCGGTATCCAACTGTCAGGCAGGAGGAGATACGGAGGTTAAGGCAAAACCATTTGTCATTGAGAAAAGGGATGTGTACCGTGCCTGGTTATGGGTTAAAACCAATCAAGGTGCGGCAGGCGTGGAGGGTCAAACCCTCGCGGATTTTGAAACCAATCTGAAAGATAATCTGTACAAACTCTGGAACCGCTTATCATCGGGCAGTTATTATCCGCCCCTGGTGAAAGGTGTCGCTATTGCCAAGAAGACGGGAGGTGAACGTCTGCTGGGAATTCCCACGGTTGCGGGTTGCGGATCGCGTGGCGCAAATGGTGGTCAGGCTTCATTATCCGGACAAAACCCGGATTGCTTACTATAAGGATGTAGAACGAAAAGGAAAATATGAACATACCTGTTTTGATTTTCTTGGATATACGTTCAGGCCAAGGCTGGTCAAGAACCGTAAAAGAAACAGTTTGTTTGTGAGTTTTACACCGGCAGTCAACAAAGCGGCCCAAAAAAGCTATGAGACTCAAAATCCGCAAGTTGAAGATCCGAATGCGGACAGAACTGAACCTGATACAAATAGCAAATTGGCTAAACTTCATAATCAATGGCGGGTTGAATTATTATGGTCAATTTTGCCGGTCGGAACTGTATAAGGTCTTCAGGCAACTCAACAAAGCGCTGGTGCGCGGGGCCAGGCGAAAGTTCAAGGCACTGAGCAGACACAAAACCCAAGCCTCAAAACTGCTTCAAAGGATCGCAAAGCAGCATAAGGGGCTGTTTGCCCATTGGCGGGCAGGAATGACAGGCGTGTTTGCCTGATGGGAGCGGTATGAGTCGAGAGGGTGCGCCGTGAAAGCGGCGAATCGAATCCCTGCCTTAGGCAGGAGGAGTTGGAAGAAATACTGCTGGGTCATCAGTCTTACCGGATGGTGAAAATCTTAAGGGACATAAGCATGACTGAAAAGCACAGGCCCGACGAACATACCGAATCGGTTGTTGTGCAAGACCCGCGTAATAAGGTTAAAGCTGTATTGCCTGAACCTCAGACACCAGTGATGGAATGCTCACATCCACTGCTCCTGAGCTTCCCTCTTGTTGCTAAGCTAGTTTTTGCGAAACCTCAGTACATCATTCGATGTGCCGTTGATAATCCATAGATTGGTGTAAGACTCTTACAATAGTGATCCCATTTGCCATTAAACGAAAAAAGATAATGTGTGAAGCAACCGGGAATGCCTTTAGCCCAGGTCGAACATGGCTGTAATTCCGGGCCAGCTCGGGGGCTTCAGCAAGTGTATGAAAAGCCCTGTCGAGATTCTTGATATATTGATACGTTTTTTCCAGGCCAAATTCTTGATAACTGTATTCAAAAATAGCCTCTAAATCTTGTTCTGCTTTAGGCTTTAGAAAAAATGTTTTACTGGACATTGTGTGTTTTATTTTTCATACGTGTAAGGAAAGTATTGAGATCCCAAGCTACAACTTCTCCACTGTTATCACCTTCATCAATTAGCTGACGAAGTGCTTCAAGTTTGGACTTAGCCTGTTTTTCCTGTAATAACCGTAATCCTTCCCGAACGACTTCACTATTAGTTTTGTAATAACCTGATTCAACCAAGCTTTCTACAAAACCACGTAATTCTTCGCCGGTATCTACTGTCATTGTACGCGATACCATAATACACCTCATTCAGATAATTAATTAACATTCCATAGTATAAGACATATTCTTACACTCCGAAAGTTTTGTCCAGAGGTAGTTCCGCAAGTCCGGTTCTGAGGAGGGGCCTGTCCGGGTAACCGGCAGGTCTACTCAACCTAAACCCCATTAATGATAAGTTAAAGAATATTTCTCAGATAGAGTACTCGCGTCACTGTAGTATAAAGGGATTCATATTAATGGTTTTAGGCGGATTCATTGCTTATTACCTTAAAAAGAATAAACCGTCACTGAGTAATTCCTATTTGGAAAAGGATTTATTAGTGACGGCTTAAACAGAATTCAAGTTACTTATAAATCTTGCGATCAATCTTGATCACGATATTTTCACGTAATTTGTCTTTTTTTGTAGCTGTCGTACTTTGTAACTACTACATCAGCGACATCACACGATATTCGGTAAAGAGGTGTATACCGTGAATATCTCGTCGTAGAGATGCCAATCTCTCCGTTAATGTACTGTCACATCGATGACCACAGTGTTTGCATATTATCGAGTGTCTCTGGTATAACGCCTAGGCGGGTGATTAAACTGAGTTACATTATTATTCTTAATGAAATAAACAAACCTCGTTAAAAATAACGAGGTTTGTCAGCGGTCTGGTCCCAGTTAGAGGCCGGGTTTTCTTTTCTAGTGAAACATAAATATATCAGTGAAGAGGAGGTTACATAAAACTGTGTGGATCAAATTGAAGGCTAAGTTCAATATACTGAGAATAAATATATTCAAGCATTATTTGGTACATAGCCCCATTGGAATAGGATGTTCCGATTAGTTGAATGTAATCCATAAAAATACGATCAAGTTGCTTAACTCGAAATCTGCGAGTAATTACGCAAGGAGTTAATTTAGACATAGAGCATAACTCTTTCCTAAGAGCTGCCATCTTATAGAAAGCGTCAGTTCTATCCTTGATACCGAGATTTTTATAAGCGATATCATCGGCACATTTTATACATAGAGGGCAGTTGTTTTCACAGCAGAAATGCCAACTACAATGGTTACAGTTCATCACCGTAATAATCCCATATTCATCTTCCTGAGAAATAAGGGATCCAACACGACAGGAAGGACATTTCTCTTTACTGTAATTATTAGTATACATGCTTCACCTTATTATATAAAGTTAGAAGAATTAAGAAAGTTAAAAGCCCAACAATAGTTGGGCTAAGATTTAAAAATTTAGGTTGATTATTAGTCGATAATTACCATGCGCCAGATACCTCGGTGTGTTTCAGAATTTAATTCACGATAACCTATAACTTTACCGTTCCGATCCAACACTTGAGCTTTATTGGTTTTAACTTCGTTTTCTTTCCAGAAAGCGATATGGTCACCAACATTAGCTCCACATGCTTTAAGGGCATCTTTCAGACCGATAGCCCATACTTCCTTTCCATTAACGTTAACGTAAAACGACAGATCGTTATCCGGGTTGTGTTTCCAATTGGCAATACCAAAAGCAAGTAACTGTCCTTCGTAACGTTTGATGTTATGGGGAGAGGATACAGCTTTGGAAACGTTGTCAGAAGGTTCCTCAGAAGAATCCGCTTCGTCTGAGTTTTTGTCTTCCTGCTTAAAGAACCGTTTTGCGTGATACTTATAAAATATAAGGGCAGCAACTACCAAACAAGCAACAGCGATAATGAAACCGTGTGCAGTCCAGAGGAAGCCTTGCTCGATAATATAAATAGCAAGCCACAAAGGAGCTAAAAAGCGTACATAGTCAACCCGATAAAACAGGGAAATGAACATGGGAATGCCAATGATGATGTAGATTGGTTCGGACATAAGAATCACCTGTAAATTTATATAGCGAAGTCCGGCCACGGACCTACACGCTACTGAAAGTAGCGTGAATAAATAAAATGGAAATGCGTCGATAAAAATTGACTTTAAAACACAGTGGCGGAAACGCAGGAAGTTAAAAAAGAGGGAAGTTAACAATTTTTTGGTTTGGATTGAGATCCAAAAATACCCTGTAAAGGGTTACAAAGTGACATGTTAAGGCGAAGCCAATAACACATCAGAAATGCTCGGGCCTGATTTAAGGCGAAGGGAACCTGTGAGGAAAAGATCGGGCTTTTCCAAGATACGGTATGGTCACGCGAAGTTATGAGTTAAAGGAAGTTATGCTGAAGCGCCGTCAGCTCGGTTTGAAGTAGCTTAAATCATATGAGGGCATTTTTGCAAGCGCCGTTTTTGAGAGCAATACGTAGCCCTTTTCTCATGACATACCTGTTGCTGTATGACTTAATAACATGGCCTTAGCGCTTAAATGTGAGGATTAAATATGGTAACTGAGCAACAAAAAAATGTAACTTCCACTGAGCAAAATTCTAAGGGGCATCAGCGCCGTCGTAATCGTCAAACTGGTGATAAACAGGCATCAACATCCCGCGAGCGTGTTGAGTTTTCTAACCCGGAAATTGAAGTGAACTATACACTACATTCTCAGGAGGCAATTCGTCTTCAGCAGCGTCACTACAATAATACGTCTCGCTCTTTGTTTACTCTGACCATTAATAGCACGCACCTTGAGCGTCTGGATGGGAAATTTAAAGGCTCAATTGAACGCACCAAAAAAGCCATAAACGACGTGCTAGCGGGTCCGGAGAAAGAAATCCGTTCAGGTATTAATGCGCTTCAGCGGACGCTTGATGACGCATCTAAAAACGGTAACATTTCTGAAGTGTCGTATACTGCTCCCCGAACCTACAATATTAAGGTCAGAACGCCGGAAGCAATGCGTTTGGTCGAAATATTTAAAAACTTCGACTGCTTACATATGCTGATTGACCGTTTATGGTTGAATAACAAATTCAATCAGGACGAAGTTGACGATTATAAAACTCGTTTGCGTGACACGATCCGCAATATGGCGTCTTTACTGGAGCGTCATGCATTGTCTATCGTTGATGAGCTAAATGAAAACAACGAAGAGCAAGAGAAGAAAGCAGCCTTGCTGCCCATTTATCCGAGCGATAATCAGCAGGAAGCTGCGACCAACGCGTAATACTTGACTGCATAAAATCTCCCTCACAATAAAACCCTGCGCTCTACATAGGGTTTTTTATTGTTTGTTGTTTTTGATTGCACAGGGGGGTAGACAGAAGGAATATAGGAAAAACCCCCTATTCAGGCTGTCTTTCATACACAAATCCCCTGATAAAAAATCGGGGGATTTAATGAGCAACTGTCTTTCACTTTAAACCGTGTGGAGTGATTCGTCCCACGGTTTATTTGTTTTTACCATTGCATTGAGGATGACCAATAATTTACGCATACAAGCAACGATGGCAACTTTATTGGGTTTGCCTGCAACTATCAGCCTCTTGTAGTATGAAATATGATCAAGAGACAGCTCCAGAGGGGGGGGACGGATACTCTATACTGACAGCACTTACCTGAAAGCCAGTGCCAATCTGCATAAATCCAGGAACGAACAACGTGCAGTACCCCTTGGCACCTATTTTGACGCACTAGATAACGCTGTCAATGAAGACCGAGCCGCAGCCGGAAAAAAGTCTGAAGCCAGCCCTTAAGGAACGGCAGAGAAAGACGAAGGTCAGTACCCCTGATCCGGAAAGCGGATTTATGCACCGGACCAACAAACCCAGGGGATTTTTTTACCTTGACCACTGTATGGGCAAGTCGGGATTATCACCGATACTTACGCCACACCGGGCTATGTCCACGACAGCCAGCCTTTCATTGCACGGTTGAAGCGCCAGTTTAGCCGCTTCTGTCTCCGCCTCCTTGCTGTTTGCTACAATCACTCCACATGTGTTCCATAGTCGGTCATGCCAGCGAGGCTCATAAGCTGGCAGGTTGGGGTTCCGAAGTCAATCTATGACTACTGGTGTTGGCGGGATGCGATCTTCGCCACTCCCTATAATAGGCAGTTATTGTCTAATCTTCTTTAATTGCAACTTCGTTAACATCCTGCCCTTGTTGTTTTAGTAATTCCCACAAATCAGAAAAGAAAAAGTGATCAATGGTCTTAATATGCTGAGAAAGCAAAGCATCATCCGCCATATTAGGACGAATGTCGCAGTAATAAACTCCATCAAGTGGATTTAATTTGACCGTATACGCTTTGAAATGCCCTGGCAGGAACGTTGCGCTAACACCATATTCATTCTCACGTTTAGTTTTCTTGCGCTGTACGTCATTCAAGAAAATTGCAATATGCGGAAGCTTAGTATCAGTAAGACGGTTATAAAGAAATTTATCCATAAAGACTTTATCTATTCTGTCTTTACTTGATGTTTTAACAGAACCAATTATTTTCAGCTCATCATCTTTGCTCAATAACAAATCATGTTGATAGTTCGATTTGAAAAGTTCTGTTTCATCTACACCTTTGATAGGAGCCTGCATAGTTCCAGAAACACAATCAACATTGAACGAAACAATTAGCAATCTAATAAGTCTCTCGAACAGATCACCATTTACTTTTCTCGCTTGATTAGATTTACCAGCAGGCAGGCCATCCAAAGCGGTACCAACTGATTGTTGAAGTGTATAGATGGTGCGATAAGGTTTTCGCGTAAGTAGCTAGATGGCTGTTACCCATATCGCGCAATTGCTCTAGCGTCAAACGGAATTGTTGCGCAAAGCCTACCGCATCATATATCAGCCTTGAATTTAGTGGGCGCGTTATATTGAAATTTCCATCCTGTTTGTACTGGAAAAATAGGTAGTGTCTCTCATTTTGAGAAACGATACGTGCCTGCAATCCTGTATCTACGTATTCCAAGTAACGAGAGCAAAAATCAATATAATCTTCGACGGTATGAAACCGTTCTTTGTCTGTGGCATGGTCAACTAACTTAGAAAGATTCATCGGATAGATTTCCTTCTTTCTGCTGTTTTTCTATCATATTCTATCCACTCTTCCTTCGTCATACGTCGAACGCTTTCAAGCCGTTTTATCGCCCATTCGTTGTACAGTGGATCAAGGTCGCACGCCATCCACTGCCTGTTAAGCTGTTCTGCCACAACCGCTGTCGTTCCAGAACCGGAAAATGGATCAATCACTAGATCACCCTCATTTGATGAAGCCAGAACAAACTTGCGCACCAACTCTTCTGGCTTCTGAGTAGGATGTGGCGTTTTCTCCCCCATACCATTGCAAGTAGTCGGAATATCAAAAACATCCTTCGGTTTTGCCCCTTGAGGATGTGGAGTCCAATTATCACGTTTCTTGTTTGTACCTTTGCCATAGGCACTAGATTCCGCTTGTGGATGTGACGGGTACTTAAGTGTATGCGCCCCATACGGAGTACGAACATCGTCAATATTTAATTTAGCGGTATCAGACTTCCTAAAATGGATGATGCTCTCATGTGAACGCCCCCAATCACTACCTAAGTTGGCCTTATTTTTGTAATGCCAAATCAGCCAACGACAATGTTTGAAATATTTTGAAACTGGATGTTTAAGATCAGCTAGAGTTTCAGAAAACCCACATACATACAGTGACCCTGTAGGTTTCAAAATACGAGAAGCTTGTTTGATCCATTTGATGGACCATTCAATGTATTTTTCTTGGCTTTCGAAATTATCCCAATCTGCCTTTTTGATGTTGTATGGCGGATCAGCAAAAATAAGATCAACACTGGCATCATTGAAAGATTCAAGCCAAGCAAATGAGTTACCTTGATACAAACGTCCATTGGGACACTCATATTGGAGCCGAAATCCTTCAGTTTCAGTTACTGGCTTAAAATCTCGTCCATTCTCAACAGGACGAGCTTCTGTTGGAATAACTGCTAAATTAAGACTTCCATCTGCGCCTTTACGCAGCTTTTCCGTTGTTCTGCCTATTACAAACACCCAACCTTTCAATTTTGTCTATTGCCACTTTAAGGTTCGAACACTATCTTTGGCATATGTTAATTTACCATAACCCCCGTTGTATGAACGGCCTGAAACACCATTGCGGCGTTTTTAACCCCTGAGGCGTAAAAATCCTGTATTGTCCATAAAAATGTCCCAGAATGGGGGAGCGTGCACATTTACGCCAAAAGTCTCACCTTTATGAGATATGATATTGAATTATAGATAGAAACGCGTTCAGTTTTGGCTTCATTTTTTATATATCCTTGTATACCTTAGTAAAGCCATTTTTAGTCTCACTTATTGTTTATGATACTATCAGGTATCATAATGCATTAGACACGATTTATGACACCTGTTTCCGTGCTGTCTTTTGGCTGGTATCAGATATCTTCAGATATGGGACAGTCAAAAATAGCTCCGGCTAGTATTCATAGAGAGAAGTATGTGCCTGTTGATTTGTCATCCTTAAACCACCTCCTAGGGCTGTCTCTTGATCACAAGTCTTGTTCAAGAGACAGTGCGAGTTCATAGCCTTCAAGGATGGACTGTAATTTTAGCCATCCTTCCCACAAGGTTTTTACTGATGCTCTGCCATTTCGTTTGCTCTCCGAGTCTTGCAAGATGTTCGTATGCCCATTTAGCGGTGGGATGCGTTTCAGGGAGTGCTGTTTTTATGCTCTTCAGCCAGAGTAACTTCCATGCTTTTGGAGACAACATTTTTTCACAGCTAATATCTTCAAGTTGCTCACTAGCAAATTTTAATTGAAATATCCTGACAGCTAAGAAGGCATAAATGCTTGCTAACCTATCGAGATTATCTTTGCTTTGAACTGTCTGTTCCTTCACTCTTCCAAATTTTATGGTACTCCTCTACAAGCCCGCGTTTTTCGTAATAACCGATAATTGTAAGGGCATCCTCTTTATTATTTATCGGTTCATTAGTCAGGATATGCCAATTGAGCTGCTTATCCTCATTGCTTATCCCTGAACACCCAACATAATAGAGCGGAATAGAATCACCTGTTTTATTCGCGGGGGTTTTTAGCGTCACAGGGGCATATTTCACATCAAGCGTGACTACCTTTGATTTCCGTCCTCCTCTTTGGGCGACTTGTATCTGACGTTGTCCAACAGGCTTAAGTTCTGAGGTAAATTGATACAATTAATACTGTGAGCGAGAAGTCCTCGCCAACGGTTGCCTTGGTTGACATGTCCTAATTCATTTCGTATCGAATGATGTTTATAACTCAACGTTGTCGTGTCTTCCAAAGCAAGTAGTCGTGGGTATCGCTCAACATTTTTACTAGCCTGGCCGTTCTTCTTGGGTCACCAAGTTTAGTGTGACCAAATTGCTCTTTAGCCCATTCATTATTGTTTTTAATCATCTCAGAAACCCTCAAATTGAATACCTTGAAGATCTGATCGTGAAAAAAATATTTAGTTCAAAAAAATCTCACATTAAGTGAGGAATTTCTGTATAAGAGACAGCTATTCAGGGGAGAGTTAGAGGATACGACAGCAATCCATCCACTGGTAAATCATGTAAGTAGAGTCTTGCCCCATACCTGTAGGGTAACGGAACATACCACCTTGCCATTGGTATGGTGACTGACCGATTTCATGACCTTTTTTCGTTTCCGGAGTAGGACTGAACATGTTCAGTTTGTATTGCTGTTTTGGTAATGTCGGGTAAATCTTAGAACGACAGACCACGTCATTACCCATTGAGCGATACGCAAGCCCACGACGATGTTCCGCAGCCAACTGACGGATACCGGCCAGACTTGTTGTGCGTGAGGCATCCATACTGCGAACCGAGCCGGTAAGAGGGTATTGGCCTCCCCATGATCCTGCACACCACCAAAGTGAATCCATCGGCTGTTTTCCAGCAAATTGGGCTGTGGCTTCCAGCGCACAGGCTTGCTGGGCTACCACGTTCGCAACGGCAGCTGACTCTGGGTTTTGGAAGAAAGCTAACGCTGAGTTATTCCATGTCGGATCTATCTCTGTGAAATTGATGATATCGAAATCACTATATGGGTCGGCGTTACATTGGCCGGGCAGATACAGGTTCAGCATCCTTAATAATGGCAGTGCATACATATGGGCATTGTAGAAACTAATTGAGAAGAGCTTTCGTTGTTCTTCTGACGCACCATCTGTTTGTGTACCGTATTGCAACTGGTTCCCCAGGTTCATTGTCACTCCACCCAGTGATGACATGCAGCCCGGGGTGCGAGTGAGCTCGATGATGCGTCGAGGTTCCCACATTGCTGTCAGCACACCCGGATGATAAACATCAAGCCCGTCTTTACAGGCACATGCGGTACCCGATGCGGCATTGTTCGGCACTTTACCGGACGGCCCCAGTGTTATTCCTGCTACTTTAATTGGAAAGATGCATGACCAGCAAACGTCAGAGAAGAGTTTTGACGAAAGTAGTTTGTTATCCCTGCACACTTTGTTTACCGCAGGCGCAGATATAGCAGATATATCAGTAGCGATAGCTGCACCGGACAGGAATAGGCTGATTGATAAGATCGATAGTAGAGTTTTGGTTACTAATGAGAAAGGATTTTTCATTTTTTCTCTTCCTCTTTGAAATCAGTTTTTGAGTATTCATCAACGATGAAAACTTTTTTATTAGAGGTAACAATACTGGGAACAGTCACAACACCGAATCTATCAGCCATATCTGGTTGAATCATGTAAAGGCGAGCTTTTTCACCGTAATGGAGCGTCGTATCTTTGAAGGTTTGCCATCCATTGCCGTAGATGTTGGTGGTAATGAGTATCGGAGTAATACCCGGCTCAGTATTCTCGAATTGCATCTTGGCAAACTTACGCTGCCATTCAACACGAGCATCAAAGAAAATGAGTTTGTTGTAGAATGGCATGATATCAAGTGGATTCATTCTCCCTTTTTCGGTAATAACGTTACCGTTAGGTGCGGTAATGTTTTGTGGAATGATAACCGTGGGATCGATATGGTGAGTTGCTCGGGACTTTGCTTCAGGAAAATCTTGAAACTTCTGACGAGGCCAGTAGTTATCTATGGCGTGTAGCTTCATTTTCTCGAAGTCTAGATTTTTAATTCCTTCTTCGATCATATCCATTAGATTTTTTTCAACGACGTCTTTAGCCGGTCCTGCGGTACCTAAATCACCTTTCTTACCTTTCAGGTAGTCGATGTTGGTGATACCTGTAATCCGGGCAACAAATTCGCCGTTTTTTTCATGGATAATGGTTGGGATGGATATAACGTTGTAACTTTTAAAGATCACCGGATCAAGGTATACGGTAACCTTAGCGCCGGAATCCAGTACTAATTGTTGCCAGAGGGTCAGTTCTTGGAGCAGGTTTTTCTTCTCTTTGACGCCACGAATGACAAGTGCCACATCATTACGCCCATCATAGTCATGCATCATGTTCTTGAGTTCGTCATCGCCTAATGTAGATGATACCAGCACATAGTAAAAATCACCGGCCACTTTATTCTGATTGGCGTCAATAATATCGGAATCGGCAATTGCGCCGGTGACCGTGTCGTTAATCAGTTCGTCAGCCATTTTTGCAACCGGCATTGTGCTCATTTTTTCACGATTCAAACGATGAACTTCTTTTGCTTCAGTTTCTTCTTTTTTCTGGCTCTCGTATGCAGCTTTGATCAGATGGTCGATGTCATTGCGCTCAGCTTCGCTCAATTCGACCAAGTGAGAGGGAAGAGATGAATCAGTAGAAGGGTTGACTGGACGCGTAGGTAGTGATTCCATAATTTTAGGGTCGATGTTACGCTCTATAGTAGAACAAACAGCCGTGCTGGTAAGTACGGCCAATGCAATGGTGGTGAGTCGTAATGTGGCGATTTTTTTATGAATTACCATATCGGGTACGCTCTTCCGAGAATTTGGGATTCAGGTATAGTTCCCCAGTATCTTGAATCGAAACTGATTTTCGTTCTTCCCATCAGCCAGATTCGGCCTTCAGGGATAACACCAGTACGCGTTAACTCTTCTTTCGTATGACCGGACTCTTTAGCGAGTTCCAGCCCTTCACCTATCATGAAACCGTTAACGGTGGTTTCCTCAGGCGTTACAGTAATCGTGTCGCCCGCCACGCCGTCTATCATTTTAATTCCTTTGCTGTAGGGACGAATGTATTCGGAAACGAACGCAAAGGGCTTGCCTTTTATAGGTGCCTTGTCGTATTTATCGACAAGATATATGCGATAGGGAGGGAGGCATTGATTATTTTGTGGATCAATGCCGATTTCAAAACGGTGGAGTAGGTAATAGCTAATAGGGGCTGATACAGCCCCTACCAGAAACAGTAAAAAAATATGTTTTTTCCACGGACGTTTCTGTCGGTATACGTTCTTCCAAATAAACTGTAATGTTACAGAAAACACATAGCCCCCGTTATTTTTCCGATACAAATACCGTTTGAGGGATCTGAAGGGATTGTGGATAGCTGTACAGGGATGAAGCGTTGAAGATGATGTATCCGGCATTAGCCATTTCAGTGGCTCGGTGTTGAACCAACTTTATCTGAGCTGATGATAAAGAATTGCCAGATGCATCCATATAGTTCGCTACAGCGATGTAATCGTATGGCGATGCGGGTGGAAATAACCGTCCATAAATGGCGGCTCCGAGGAATCCACAGGCCAAGGCGACGGCTCCGAGTTTGATCATGTGGTAATACCTCTCTCATGCAGGATTTGATTAATAGCTTGTTCAGTCTTAAATCCTTGCGCTTTCTTCTCGCGAATGTCCGCGACGTCTTGCGGAGCAGTGGAATAGAGAAGCATTGAGAATGGATCTACAATCAAGCGGCTAATACCCTGACCGGATTTGGAAATGACGTAGATTTCCGAGTATACCCCTTTACTGGAGCGAACTGTTCTAAGGAAGCGATATCCGGACTCATCCAGCGCAAGGCGCTTGTGATGCTCAGCTTCGTTGACAGCAGATTCACTCTGACCTAGAAGCAGCATGAACGCTGAGTTATCAGCGATGGATTTACCAACAGAGTCTTTGTAAATATCGTTGATAGACTGAGTAATTGTGATAGCAGCACCGTGATATTTACGGAAGCGCCGGTAGCCTTTCTCAATGAATGCTCCGATGTTACCTTTGAGCAGTGCCCATGCTTCATCGATAATCACAATTTTCATCTGACTACGGTCACCGAGGAACATGTCTTGCTGGATCTGGTAGATCAGTTGAAGCAACACAACTTGTTTTAAGTGTTCGGATCTCTCAAGGCGGGAGAGTTCCAACACAGTGAACGGGTTTCGGAAGTCAATGTTGTTTTTACCAACGAAATACTTTCCGTACTGCCCTCGGCTGGTGAACGGATAAAGTTGGTGGCCCAAACGGCGAATGTCCTGATCCTCATCTTTTAACAGTGACTCCGAGACCATATCAACAGTTGTCTGTTTGCCATGTGTTCGGACAAGAGTAGCTACATGTTCTTTCATGCGAGCTTCTTCGTAGTCCGTTAACCCCGCCTTAGGTGCAGCCATCACGGAGAGAAGACCAATAATCAGGTCTTCTTCTCCACCGTCTTCGTTATCAGCTTTCTCACCGAAATAATCTTCAATGAGTTCGAAGAAGTTGAGGCATGGTTTTTTATCCGGATGGAAGTCGAGATAATCACCGCTGTAGGTTTCGCAGATGTTTTTGTACGAATCACCTACGTCAATACACCAGACCTTTGCGCCCAAACTACGGTAAGCGGTAATGATGTAGTTCGTCAGGAACGATTTACCGGAGCCTGATTCTGCCGCGATGCAAGCGTTGTAGTTCGTGTCCGAGTCGAAAAGATCTAACGACTGGATTTGCCCGGAACGCGATGTCAACATCAGCGCTGGTCTTTGCGTACCCTGCCAATCTGCGTATAGGGGTGAGAGCACCAGCGCTTCACTGAGCGCCAGAGTACGATAGCGGCCCATTGATTTTTCAGCCGCGGCTTCATTGAACAGTGGTAGAGCGGACAGGAAGACTGGAGCCACGAAATAGCTATCAGGGATCATTTTGAACTGATAGGGATTGAGATAACTCGCCGCTTCTTGAGTGGCACGGAAAACACCGTCTTTAGAGTTAGAAAAGATGGTTACAGTGAACTTGGCCTTACAGATAGGTTCACCATTATCCAGCTTATCGCTAAGCAGGTCATATCCCTCGCGGATTTGCTTCAGGGAAGGGATCCACTTAACAATCGGACCATCAGTTTGTTGCACAACCCAGTTTCGTTTTTGAGTGAACTTAGTCTTGCTGTTCTGCTGGTCAAAGAAGATCAGGCTCATGGAAATGATGCAGGACGATTTAATACCCGTTGCACCACTCATCATGTCACCGAGGAAATACTGAGCCTGTCCTGGAAAGAAACGCTTAGGTAGCTTTCTCGCACTTAGGGTGCTGACAAACGTTGTATTGGTTGGCTTTTCACCACGATGATTTGCGTCAGTCGGGGCCCCGAATCCGCAGTATTTATTACGAACAAAGAACATACGATCAGGGTCCACCAACTGTTCAGAGATCATCAGATCTTCTTGAATCTGAACAGGGCTACGATCACGCCATGATGCATTTTCACCCTGATTGAAAACGGATGTGAGAATTTCTACGTATTTTTCACGCGTTAGAGGTATTGGGCATAAGCCGGTAATATTCAGCGTTGTATCGAACGTGTTGCGGAATTCATTGATGAGGTTTAACTCATCGTTACGAACTTCATACTCTGATTTAATCGGGATCTTAATCGTGATAAGCAACAGGCAGTTGCGAACGCGGGTACCGATACCTTTCATCGGGTAGTCGGTACTGTGCAACAGGAATTTAGAACGATTGTAGATTGCATTGCGAAGCACTAGATCCTGACAATCCATTCGTAAATAATCCATATAGTTAATTTTGCTGACGATGTTTGGGCTGGCAATCAGGTCAAATTGGACGATGGTTTTTACCGGAAAGTTTGAAGATAGCAAGGTCTGAAATTGCTGTATTTCTTTGCCCGTTGTGCCACTGAGCGGACGGCATACAAAACCGAAACCTATGTATTTATTATCACACAGGAATAATTGGTATTGTTCATCATATGCCCTGACCGGGCAGACATCAGAGAATCGACGCAGCGATTTCAATCGTTGCATGATGATAGATTCACTCATTATAACCCCTGAAAAACACCTGTCCCACGCAGGTAGCTATTTGCCTTCTAGAAAATTTTTCAGTCCCTGTTTGGGCACGCCAATGCTGTATGTACCATCATCACGAATGATGAATGGGATCATACTGACGCCGAGTACTTGAGCAGTGACTTGACGACGAGCCAGCGGCTGAAGGTCGCAGTCTTTTATCTGTTCAAATTTTTGCTTAGTGTCGTGGCCGATAATGGCCCGGTCAGCACGGTAGCGATCAGAAGCACAGAAAAGTTCTTTGTTACGCTCTTGACTTTTCTGGCCGAGCGCACTGAGAGAGAGCACGTTTACAGTGTACTCTTTAGGGTCTAGATCAGCGAGTTGATTAAGTGCGTTGACGCAGTGCGCACAGTTCGGATCGGTGAACATCAGCACTTTTTTCGGGCCATTCCCCCAAATGGCTGGGTGCAGATCAGCGACATTGAGTTTTAACTCATTGATCGGAATGATACTGGCGTATTTGCCGATATCTTCCATCGTCGCTAGGCTTTTCTTGGCCCAAGTGTCATACATTGTGCCTTGAAAGACAAAACGGCCATTGGAGGAAAGCAGGTTGACTTTGCCATCCACTTCCAATGCGATAATGCCGTTTGTCGGAACAACGAAACGCTTCACGTCCAGACCGTTTTTCGGGACGTTTTGGAACTCCTTATCGTTGAAAATGGTATCAACATTATCAGCTTCGTTTGCAGCAAAAGTAGATGCTGAAAGCGCCGAGAAAAGGATTATAGAGAGGACTTTCTTGCTTAGCTTCATAGAATGCACTCCAGTTGTAGGAACGTGCATTTTCACACGTGGGAAAGTCGTTTAGCAGGAAAAATGACCGCAAAACGTCTCCAAAAAAAGACGTTTTGAGAGTTGGTAGAAGTTAGATAAAGAGTCAGGCCCACTTGGGGAGTGGGCCTGTTACATAAACTCCTGTCTATGCATAAGCCGGGTGGGGATTCAGCTCACGGGGGTTTGTGATACTGAGCGACTTTGCGCAATAGACTTTGCGGTATGGCGTTCACGCAAAGCAATATTAGTATGAAAAATCCCAGGTTTCAATCAGCGGTTATGATCATGTACTAGAACACGATTAACAAACTACTCCATTCAATGATACTGAAAGACGAAATACTGTGATTTTATATAACATTTTGAGTTTGATAGCGTCTTGTTTGGTTAAAACCAGTGAATTATTCCAAATTGTAAAAAATATATAAGACCGCATTTTTTTAGTAATTAAAAAAGGGGCTGAAGCTCCTTTGCTTATTATATTTGCAATTACTGTTATCGGAATCCGAAAGCAATACTGGCACCAGTTTCTAAACTAGCAGAAGAATTTCATGAAATGTTCAAGTGAACATTAGTATTGCTGTTAATTGAGTAAATTGTACCAACTGCAATAGTGGATTGATCATGGTAAATGCCGAGCGCTACACAGAAACTAGACTAAGCGTTCAGATACGAGATACTAACAATTGCAGAAGTCGTACTTGCATTTGTAAGCTTCTCATTGCGGTCAACATGGTCTTTCAGTTCGCTAAACCGTTTATTGGTATAACTGTTGGCCGAAGCCAACGTTTGGCGATCTTCTTCGATACGTACATCGCGTTTATGGTTAATCCGGGTCATTGGTACGATTATTAATGGTTATTTGTTCAGCACTGGAATCGCTAATTAGTTTGTCTGTACGAGAGTTAATGGTTTGTTCCTGCTTATAGTGTATTTTCACTACTGGTTAAAACGAGATTGGATGAATTGTGAATATTATTTTTCGAGCCGATAATTTGTTTTCATTCTGCCTGTGCAGGTATTATTTCTGTCGTAATTAATGTCATAGGAAATTTTATTTTCGTCTCCTGCAATAATATCAACATTGATAATATTGGGGGTAATCGTGTTTGCTACAAATGCGAAAGAAGGCAGTAGTTGCTGTGCTTAATTTATTCAGAGTTAATTTCATTTATCTAATCCTATATAAATTTTATGTATTTGGAGCATAAAAAGTCCGTGGATGTAATATGGTCATGTATCTTGGTCAAAGTTTTAGATATACACGGCTACTTAGTTCAATAGCCGGGTAATGGGTGACGTCCTGTGAAAATTACTTTCGTTTCGTGCCGTTATTGTTTTGCTCAGTTGCCTCGGCAGGCGTAGAATTAGCAGAGAATGAAGCCATAGGGCGTATCACTGCGGTTGATGTTGTGGTGTTACGCGCTCCTACTTCCCAGCGGCGAGGTTCAATTTCGGTGTACACATACCCTGGTACATTTAAGTCGCCGTCTGTACTTTCATACGGGTCAATTAATACGCGCATGATGACAGAAGGTGTACGAATGGGCTGAGGATTTGCAGCAGAAGCAGGGACGGGAACATAGCGACTACCAACGTATCCAGGAGCGCTTACGTTACCACGGCGTTTGAGCTCCACAGGCTTTCCCGAAAGTTGCTTTTCCGATGCGTCGTCAATTTGTTCTTGGTAGTCATCTCCATCAGTGAGGTCGTAAACATCACGAACGCTCATACAGGCTACTGAATTTGGCATACCTTTGCATCCATACTCAGAATTACTTTCAACCAGAGTACAGCCAGTTGTGCCCAGCGTCCCGGCAGATACGATTAATAATGCAGCAAGGCATTTCAGCATCATTTATTACTCCCAGTGGAATTGATAGATTTTGGTGCGATACGGGTAAAGTTGAGTGTCACGCCTTTCTGAACGATAAAATCCACGCTACGACCCGGGTCGATTTCGATGACAGGGAATAGGTCACCGGCCATTTGCATGTAGAAGTCAGCCAGACGATCCAATGCACCACCTACGCCAGCAATCGCGGCACCCTGAAATGCGGTGCTGCTCATAACCTGTTGGTAAGGGGAGCCATTTTTGTCATCACCATCACGACGCACGTTGATAGTAGGGATGTTTTGCACACTAAAGAGTTGTGATGCTGCTTGTAGGAAGCCTGCGGTCAGTGCTTTCGCAAGATACTGCCCTTGTTTAGTCACCAGACGACCGCGCACGCCGGATTTACCATCTTCACCTACCGCATAGGCGTCAATTGGTGCTTCAAATACGGTGCCATCATCGCGGATACAGGTGATCACTTCAGTGCGGAAATAGGCACGTTCGGAAGAAAGATCGCCAAAGCCCGCAGCTAGCAGACCACATTCACGGATATCTGCACGGAAACGGTTTGGCAAAATAGCGTCTTTCTTCACACGAGCCAGTGTCGGATAAGGATCTTTGCGAGCATTGCGTTCGGTTGGAGCATCCATACCTGAGATCAATACCGTGCTGATGATCGAGGTAGCCGGAAGGTAAGTTTGGAATTCAGGGTTTTCTTCCTGATTGGCAGCGGCTTCCTCTTTTGTATTTTCCTGGACGGTAACAATGTCTGGAACAACAGGTTCAACAGATTTCCCGGTTTTATCTTTGTTACGGACAGTATCAGAGCCGAAATCAGCTGGATCCGGCTGTTCTACAGTCTGATAAACGCGTTGGAGAGTGTTACCGTTGTTATAGTCGTTTGGCCGTATTAATTTAATAACCGTTCCAAAATTGTTGGATTTCGGAACGTTATAATCTTCACGACTCTTGGTTTGTAATGTGGAAGAGGCTGGGTATGGCATTGCATTTGTGCTGTTTTCCAAACGTTTTTTCAGTGCAGCTTGTTCCAGGGAAGCATTGCGTTGCTGGGTTTCTAGTGCAGTAAGTCGCTTTTTGATTTCATCTATATTGCTGTTTTTAGCCAGCATTTCGATCTGCTGATTGTTTTTCATCATGGATTCATCCAGAGCACGTAAACGAGCTGCGATAGCGTTTTGGCTGACCCCGGTGGTATCGGAGTCCGTCAGAATGCTGGAAATGACCTTATCATCATTGACGCGGGAGCGTGGTGCTGGCACATCCGGCATTAGCAATAACAGAATCGGGATCAGTACAGCCAATCCGCCACCCCAAACCAATAATCTTTTTTTCTTGGCCGACATGAATGCCCATTTTTCTGACACATTAATCATGAATATTACTCCGCAAGCTTCGGACGCATTGATTCAATAGCTTGCTCACTTGGCTGCGTATTACGAATCACAAAAAAGGCTTCAGTTTTTTTGCCGGGTTGAAGTGTGTTTCGACTCCACAAAGCCCGTGCAGCCAGATTCGGGTGAGTACACAGGGATTCATCAATAGTTACAGTTGATGAACCTGTATTTTGGGCTACTCCGATAATCACGCTAAACAGGCTGCCTTGCATGTGCTGACCGCTGCTGAAGGTATATTTAATATCGTCCTGAACAGTACCGGTATGGAAATTACAGTTCGGCACGTTGATACCACGAGAGAGATTTCCCATCGAGTATCCGGGAGGAATGTCTCCCAGAGCAATTGTGCGCATAATGTTGCGGATAGTTTCAACGTAGTTGTCTTTCTGTTCCCAGCGACGTGCTTTTACTTCGCTCCCACCATAGGAAAAAGAACCCGCCGGGCCGACGCCAACAGTTGTACCTGCATTATTCAGCTTACGAGAAAGCATCAGCGTTGCTTGGATAGGTGCAATTTTCTGGGGTACCAGAGACAGCGAGATAGCCACACTTTCGTCACCTTTTTCGCTGATATACAGCGCAACTGGATTAGTATTGGAAGTGGATACATAGACCACGTTACCATGTACGTTCACTATCACGTTGTTGAGCTTCAAACGCTGAACAGTTGGGTGCTCGAAAGGCGTAACAATACGGTTGATCTGATTAATAGAAATTGGGATCAGAGTGTTAACGCCGGGCTCAATGATGATATCCTGACGAGAAGGAATTACGTCATTGGTCAACGGGATTGGTTTGATGATAGAGTCAGGAACCGGCTGGATATTGCGCCCGTCGACGGTTAGGTTATCACTTGCCTGTGCGTTATCGGACTCATCGGCAATTGCAGTAAAGTTACCTCGCTCTGAAAACTTCGCAGCCTGTGACTGGCCGGAACGCTTGAGAACAATGCCTTGATCAACAGTCAAAGCGTTGCTATTCGCATACAGTGGATTCGCAATTATAGACGCCACCGCCAGCGTCAAAATACTTAAGTGTTTGCTGTTCAACATTTAGCCCCCCGAATAGTGGCAGACGCATTACTGGATTTAGAGCACCTAATTAAAGACACTGGATTTACATTTAAAGCGATGCGGCCAACAAAAATGAGTAGTTAACCCCATCTGTTCACTTTGTTTACCGCAGGTGCGGGAATGGGAACTTTTGACCCATCTTTTCGGTTGTAACGGAGCTGTAACAACTAACGAAATTTCCCACCGTTGTTTTCGTCATTGTTAACTTTTGTTACCTTGTTTGACCTGTTGATTTTTGTCCTTTCTTTTCGCAGCATCACTAGGGAGTTCTGAGCGACCCTGGTTGATATTGATGTAAGTAACGATAGGGCGGTAACCCTGAATATCAATAGAGATTTGGAAGTTAACCGGCGTAGTAACAGGCTTACCGGTAATACCTTCCAGCCCCTGATTACCTTCGACATAGAAGGTACCGGGAGCGACCGGATCAGTGATCACGCGAATCGGCGTAAAAGACAGACTGATACGGTCACGTTTGATCTGGTCAATCTGATCGTCAATACGCTTCATTACTGGTGTGTAAATGTTTGCGTCTAAAAAAGGACCGATTGCTTCTTTCAGCATATCAACCGATGCAGGAGTCGCGTTACCGAGAGAGTGAGCAATGTAAACTGCCCACGCTCGCATGTACGGAGCGCTGGCTGCGTTCTTGTCCAACCAGGCGGTTTGCGTCAGGTTCGGAGGAACAATAGTCACAATTTGCGAGCGGTTCATAATGGTTATGGCAAGAATGCCAGCAATGAACATAGCAATGAGAAGGGAAAATTTAAGGGTTTTGTTTTCCCCCTTGAGACTTAAAAGCCCTTTTTCAAAATTCTGGCTGTTCAGACGATAAACTCCCGGTCGAATGCGTTAGGTACAATGGTGCTCTTCCCAAATGACACCCCGAATTTCCAGTAACAAAGGTGCAGAAAATACTTTTCTGATGCCTTTTGCAGAAATCCACCATAGAATCGGGTGGTTACGATACCGAGAAGTGCCATCGTAAAAATGCGCCCGGTAAAAACCCCAATACCTAGCATGACGAAAAAAGGCATTGCTTCGTCAACTGACCAGAAGAAGAACTTCAGTGGATCATCTACAGAATGTGATATGTAGACTGGTTCACTCATGATTCAATAACCCCCAAATTAACCATACCCCTTTCGCAAGGGCACCTTTATCGCGGATGTTCGTCAGCGAAAACTATTTACTGTCCCCCTCAGCTAACTGAACCATCATTTGCATAAGTCCAGTACCGCTTACTGCACCCTGAACCATCGCGGATTTATCCCCATAAGCCACGATGTTAGTTGGAGTTTTCTGAATGTTCAGTCGGCCAGCTTCTTGAACATCCTCGGCTATTTTTGCCGAAGGTTTTGCGGCGTTGACGCATTCCAACAGGCGTTTGTCGTCCAGCCCAGTTTCGCGAGCAACCTGATCAAGCGGTACACTCATGCCACGCCCGTCAGATTGCGTATAACGGAAAATTGCACGGGACATGTTGAAGAATGCAGGATTGCCACCTTGCTCAGCAGCACATTCAGCAGCTAATGCTTCAGTTCGTGAAGCCTGACCGTGAACAGGAACATGTTTGAAAACCAGAGCAATATTCCCGGAAGAGGAATCGACGAGATCCAATATCTGTGGGAAATGTTCTTTGCAATACGTACATTCGTAGTCGGAATATTCGAGTACGAAAAACTGCGCATCCGGATTGCCATAGATACGCTCATTGTCAGTTGAAGGCGTATAGGCAGTTTCTGATTGATATCCGGTTCTGTACTCCACTGAACCACCGGCGTTGCCAGTCGTATCCAGCCCAGACACTTTTAAACCGGACGCATTTATATACTGGCTGAAGGCTTGCTCTAGCTCAGTGCGGTTATTAACAACCGTTTTGTGAGTGTCAGCTACTACCGCAAGGTCATTTAACAAACGTTCCTGATTATGTAGCGTGTAGGCCATGAAGGATGCCGTGCCCACCAGTGCGCCCATCAGCATGGCAAACGGGAGGCCAAATACCCATTTCAAAGACGTTGTGTTTTTCATTAATACCCTCGCGATTGTTGTAATTGCCTGGGCACATAAACCGTGTCCGGTTTTTTCACTGTGCCTCGCAATTTCTCTTTTGCTTTCTGTCTCTGGAGATATGGCAGTAATACTTTTGCCATTTCTTTATCCATAACGTCGCGGCTACTGAGGTATGAATTGCTGGAAATTTTTTTCTGCATCGCATTAATCTGAGCCGATTTATCAAACACTAAAAAGGCAGAGATTAATGTTGCTGTGGCTGTCAGGCTGAAAACAGCAGACAGCGTGAATAACGTTTTCTTAGCCATGCTTCACCTCGCAGGGCTAATTTATCAAACAAAAACAAGGGGCCGATAAGGAAAAGCACCGCAAAATGCGGCGCTTTTCAGGTAGCTTTAAATTCGCTTTGGAAGATTGGCGATAAGCAGAGAAGTGCCTATCGGGATCATCACTATCATGATGATTGCGCCTATCATTGGTGGCACAGGCAGAGGCACAAATAGGGACAACAGAATACTGTAAATACCCCAGCCAATCAGGACCATACTGCGACGGTTAAGGAACGGAGAGGCATAACCAAAGTTATAGCGTTTCGATAACCATCTCATGGTTCCAGCAAAAATGGACGGGAAAATCACCACGGCCATATACGGCAACCAGTACAAGTTCAGCGTGATTCGGTACACGATCATATAAAACCAGTAGTTCAGGTTTTCGGCCATATTGAGGAATATGGTCGCGATCATATTTAGAGGACCACCCTGACTCGCGATATCCTGAGGAGACAACCGGTAGAATTCACGCAGACCACCGTCTATACCCGTTTCAACGAATATGGAATGGTAGTTTTCGGTTGCGTGGCCCAAAACGATGTTGAAATCCTCATTTCCGATCATTTTATGACCCCAGCCAATTTCTTTTTTCACATTGCTGTAGACATACTCAACCGGGAAAAACATGGAGATAACGAAAAGAATTGCGGTACTCCAGATGATGGTCATCTTTATTGTTTGGGGCCACTTTTCTTCAGTCAGTTGATCAAGCATTACTTCTCCCCCTTTTTATTAAGTTTCTTGCGGGTATCTGCCAACAGCTCCATCGTCAAACGACGTGGTCGCCTGCATTCTTGTGGTGACAGAAGACAATTGAACTCACTGGCGGTAAAACCGGCTAGCTCAAGGCAGTACATAGCGAGACGTTCCTAGTCGCTCAACGGCTCTGAAGTGGGGCGATGATATGCAGCAACCGCCCGTTGAATAGCATCAGCAATTCGCCAGCTAGGTGTTGGCTCTGGTAATAGAGCAATCATGCTGAGTGTGATGTTCTCAATACACGGCCAGATGAAAATCAGTCCATCATAAGCGGCATATTCTTCTTTGCGCATGAATAAGGACTTGGTTTTCTGCATGGATTAACCTCCAGGAGCGATACGGGATTTTTCTCCACGAACTTTTTTCTCATAGAGTGCCAGATATTTTTTGGCCTTTTGGGATACCCGATTGAATTCAGCGTTGGATTTGGGGGGAATAATGATCGGTACCTTACCTTTGACAATCTTATTTGCCTGATTGATTGCCATGAATTCCAGATTGGGTAACCAGCCTAAAAGCTGGGATTGGAACAGCTCACCTTCTTCTTCCATAAGGCGTTCAGCTACGTTACCAGAAATCATCTCCGGGTCAGCACCGGCGTTTGAGCCATGTCCACGCATCAGATAACGGAATTTCGTAGGTGGTACACGTTTCATCACAGCTTCTTGTGCGTCAGGATCAGGGGTGCGAAGGGCAGTAAAATGGTTAGTGTTGGTAATAACCTGTTTCATTTTGGCCTCAGAACCCAGACGGGCTTCAAAGTCAGACGTTGACTGAGAAGAAATGAAGAGGCGGAATCCTGCGCCACGGGTTTTGTTCAACATTTTGATAACCTGATCATTAATGACTTCAGCGGCCTCATCAATAAGCACCATCACAGGAGATAGGTCATCTCCACGTGGCTTCATGAAGTTGTATACGTCAGCAGACACAGACGTGATATCTGACAGGAAAATTGACCCGGTAGCTGAACCTGTTTCGGCATCGGCCAGTGAGTCGAGGCCGAGATATAACATACCGCCCGTAGTGATAATGTCGCGCACGTTCGAAATAGGGCGTGTGTCATTCAGCTGATCTTCATCTTCGCTATCAGGAGATAGCAGTTCTGTCATAAAGCCTTGAGTCAGCTGGCTCAGGATTGGCATCACGTTCAGAATCATTTTCTGGAAGTGTTCACGCTGGTGGCTCAGCATATTTAGACCGGCTTCCAATGAAGGGTTACTGCGGTTTGGTTTAATATCATTGCGATAGATTTCAGCGCAAATTTCAGCGACTTCTTTCGGACCTTTAACCTTGTTGGCGTAACGTTCCATTCGCAATGTAAACAGGAGGTCAAAGTCATTTTCACCTAGCACTTTTCGGCCTTCTTTGGTGATGGCTTTGACCAGTAGCTCTGCGAGAGAAGAAATATCGGAACCAAGCTGGCTTTTTACATTCTTGAGCGTAGGCTTGATTTCGCAGATCTTCATCAGCTCAACTACCGTTGTTAGTGACATGGTACCGAATGACACGAATGGGTCACTGGTACCATCTGAACGTTGGATAACAGAAGTAATACGGTTTGCCACTTCTCCAGCGCGGGTGTAGTTGGTAATTGGCGAGATACGCGCTGATTTTTCAGGGTGAGCTAGAGACATGTAGTTAAATTTCTCACTACATCCCACCAGCTTCAGGCAAAAGTGCATCCAATCGGCCAATTCTTCATCGTTTTTCGGGTCGATGAGAATGAGTGGTTGTTTTTTCAATGCTGCTTGCAGGATCATGAGTTTAAAATAGGTTGTTTTCCCCGAACCCGTGGTTCCTGTGATCAACGTGTGCAGAGAAAGGAGGTCTTCGGAAACCCTGATCCAGTCTTGTGTTTTGCCCAATGCATGAATCCAGCCGAGGCCCATGAAGTTTTCTGGAGTTTTGCCAACGAATTTTTTGATATCTCTTTTAATTAGTTCGAAGGCTAACTGACCTTCATTCTGGCTCCATTCAAATCCATAGCCGAGCAGATAACTGTCCGGATGTTTGATCATGGCATCAATGAAGCTATCCATATTCAGTTTCAGTACACTCGGTTTGCGTTTTAGTCTGCGCTTATGGGTATAAATATCCCATGCACTGGGCAATGTACGGATACCATATGCAGCTTGAACCGCTACGGCCAGATAGCAGGGCATAGACGGCATGTTTAAGTAAGTATTAACGCCTAACGCAGCAACAATGCCGGTTGTCCATCCCGCGACCTCCATTGCTTCGAAATTAGGTCTCCAGCGAATGTTATAATTCCATTCACTCATCTTTACTCACCATAAAATTCTGAATACGTTCATCAGTAGCGAGGATGTAATCAACGCCAGTTCGGGTAGTGAAATCGAATTGATCAATCATGATTTGCTGAAGCTGATTGAAGTTAATATTTAGCTCCGTTGCGACACGGCGTTTCATGATTGCGGATAATGAAATCACGGGATTGCCGTTGTAGGCCTGTTTTTGAGTCCCTTTCAGTACAATAGCCCGGCAAAGGTCATTCATATTGACTGATACCTGAGATAGGTCGATAGGACTGATGGTTTTGCGATAGCGTCCATTGGACATCTGTGCGATATCTTCGTTAAGCTCGCGGCGCAGATAGAAACACATTTGTGAACGATGCGTATAGAAATCCGAAGGGGACTCCATAAAGGGGTGCCAGATCCAATTGGAGTTTTGCATTGGGATGAAATAGTTGTTTTCCAACCCTTTTTCCATGATGATGCAGCAATGGCCGGATTCATGAAAAAGGTTATCCACGTTCGCGGCCACGTATTCCACCAACATTTTTTTTGCTTCATCAGTACCGTTCCGGAACAGCAAACTTGGTGCGGCATGAAATGTCACTCCATCTGCCAGTACAGCAATTTGCGTAGCGTATTCACTGTATCCAAAGTCATTCTCTTCCTGATAATGGGTGGTATCATCGTAGTTATTCGCAAAATCTCCACTATCTACTTCATCCTGTTTCTTTTGGAGGGCTTTGCGAGCTTCTTTTGTTGGATCAACTGGTGCGACAGGTGCAGAAGAAAGATGTTTTTCATCTTCTTCATATTGGTCAGCAATGTTAAAGCGGGCGAGTGTTTTTTTTAGGCTACAAGGGCCTTCATTACCAGTGTGAGTTACTTCTGACGTTTTATCACCTTCATCAAATTCAATTTCGGTTTGAGCCGAGCTCAAAATCTCAGTAAGACTCAATTTCTTTTCGTTAGAATTGTTTTCGCTTTGTTTACTGGCTTCTGGTTTGGATATGGATTCTTCTTTTTCCTGAGTAATAAGTTCAGACGCTTCCTCGGGCTTTTTGTTAGCCTTTGCTTTACGGCGAGTGTTAACGCGCTGGTAGTCTTCTTCAGATAGTAGATTCAGCTTGCGAAGAAGTTGGTGAGCATTCTCAGGCGTAACCGGGTTATTTGGACCGAACATCTGATCTAACGGTGATTTATCAATGTCAGGAATTAGCGTGTTTTCTTTAAGGATCTCAGGGTTAACATTTGGTGGAATACTGTTTCCGGCAGGTGGATTGGTACCAACATAGGGGAAGCCTTCCTTAAGAGTAGGAACGTTGCGGCCTTTATTGGAGAGAAACTCTCGCCATTCACCTTCAATACGGATGCGGCAAGAGAGAGGCAGGGGCTCCATTGTGTCCACAAACAGAACTTCAGGCGAGATCAGCCGCAAACAGCTCAAAGCAACTTTCGGTTCTTTGCTGTTACGGGAGTCTTTGTCGTTTATGATGTGAGGGGCTACACGCCAGTAAGCGGTATTCTCTTTGCTATTGACGTTCGGGATGCATAATCTATAACTCATCATGAGGTCCGCCAAACTACCGGCGGACTGAGGGATGATAGCGCCTGATTTTTTTACTGTGGAAGTAATGTCTTTTACGGCAGTACCCCAAACTATGAATACACCATGAGATGTTACCCAAACTGGACTCCCCGGCTTGTTCGGTTGCCAAGTACCTTTTTTAAGCAGGTAACGCATTGCATCCACCACACGTTGAACAGCTGGTACACCAGACTGTGTTGCACGGATGGCATCACCGTTATAGCGTTGCATATCATAACGTACTGAAAGTGAATCAGCCTCTTTGATGATTCTCAAAATCTTGTTTTTCTTATCCGGTACATTCTCTTCGGCCCCTTCTGCTCGGACAGAGTTCACGGCTAAAGCACTCGTCAACTCGTTGTAAATGTCATTACTTTCTTTGAGTAAGAAGTTATGCAATTCCTGAGGCATGATCATCATTAGCATTGCGTTAGTGCTGGAATGATGTTGTTGGTGGCGACCGGATTTCCAGACCAAAAAAAAACGGTCGATTTTGTTTTTCTTTGCCCACTTATGTACTGGTATACGACCAGGGGGCCAGTGATGTTCTCCAGTTTTATCCCAGACTTCAAAGTCAGTGAAAGGCTTACCAATGTCGTGAAGCAGTCCGCCAGCAGCAATAGCTAAACGCCATGCTAAGACACGGTTTGATTTTACAACCGGCACTTCCATTGAATCGAACTCGAAGTTCTTTGCACGACGAATACACTGGAAACAAACTTCGAGAGAGTGGCGCAGCAGCCCACTGGCCGCACGATGGTGGTGGTGCTCAGAAGCAGGGAAAAACTGAACAAAGTTTGCGAAATTAATAAGCATGGGCATCATCAGCTGGTTGAATTCGCTGTCACGAATATTCAACTCACGTTTGATCGCCATGATCATATCATCCTGATAACGTTTCAGAATGGATTCACCCGGTACCATAGCCGGAAAACCGATTTCCGCTGGTGGATAACGCAATACATCCGGAGGCAACACTAATTTTCGCATCGTGTCATCTAGCAGAGAGTCAATTTCTTCGACGTCTGTATGCAGCATGTTAGCTTCATTGTGTTTGCCTGCATTGCCAGATAACAGGTTTTTAATGAATTTAAGCATCAGAGGGTTCTCCAGTTAGATGTAAATACGTTAACTGAAAAGGTTTGGCTGTGTGTAAGGAAAAGGGCCGCGTTTTGTCCCTATTAACCATAACGTCCAATGTGAAAAATTCGGATAATGGCTTTACTTTCTAACCGGAGACTTAGCGATGAAAGAGACCAAACGTTATGCGCGGCTTCTTCTGGTAGTGATTGTCGGAATGGTTCTCGCAGGCTGTTCCGGTATTGAAAAACAAAAACTCACCTATGTTGATGAAACTCAAGTGACTGAGGCTAAAGCAGAGTACCCACAGGGCTATCAGTTTTCCGAAAGTTGGCATGGGACTGAGCAAGGTGGTGCAGCGCTGCGTTATCCGGCTTATGAGCATACTCTTGTCAGTCCGTATGCGGTTCACGATCTGGGTGGCACTCGATATGTAGCTCGTGATGCCTACACTCAGATTTTGCTCACTAGCGTTTCCAGAACTCAATATGCAAATGATCCTCGCCAGGCTCCACGCTTTTGTGATGAAAACTCTTTCCTGCTTCCCAACAACAAGCAGAACGCTTCCCGGGCTGAGTATTTGCAGATCAAAGAACGTTATTGCTCTACACCGGGGTACCGGCTTTCCCAGCATGAAATTAACGTGTTGACGAAGGGGGAGCCGGAAGAGCTGCGACAGTATCGCATTAAGATGCATGTCGATAACCAGACAACCAAGTTTAAGTAACTAATGCATTTCTGGGGGGGAATAGTGCAAAGTGAAACTAAGGTAAATAAAGCTGTGGTATTGGGGCCGATAATTATTGGCGGTTTGGTATTGGTTGCGGCCGGATTTTCCGTCTATACGGCAATTAAAATGTTTACTCTCGATAGCAAAATCAATGCTGTTCAGGGGCAATTGTCTGACGTATCCGCAAAACTGACATCAGCGCAGGTTGGGATGGCCACTTCTGGAGGGGATTTTAAATCGGCAGTACAGCAGGTGTTGGTCGGGCTGGAAGAAGATAAGTTAGCAAAACAGCGTAAAGATCTTTTTAAAGGCTGGGAGAATACCAGTGTGGACGAAGAAGGTCGCTATATCTACGGTAATCCAAAAGCACGCTTCACGTTGATCAACTATGAAGATATGGAGTGTCCTTTCTGCCGGCGTTTCCACCAGACACCGAAATACCTCGTTGATACAGCGAATAACGGCGCTGTTAACTGGGAATGGCGTCATTTCCCGCTGTCGTTCCATGAGCCGATGTCAACTAAAGGGGCGCTTATTGTTGAATGTATCGGCCAGCAAAAAGGCGCGCAGGGCTTCTGGGCTGCAACCAACTACTGGTTTATGAATACCGAAACCAATGGTAAAGGGTTTGCCGGTGCTGAGCAGATGGCCGCTTTGTTTCAGATCGATAAAGCCAAATATGATGTTTGTTTGACTGATAAGGCAGTCATTCAGCGTATCAAGACAGATATGGATTTGGGGGCAAAAAGTGACGTGACTGGTACGCCGACCACAATTGTCCGCGACAACGTGACTGGTAAAGAAGTCGCTGTTGTCGGCGCTCAGCCGTTTGCCAAGTTTGTCGAAGTCATTCAAGGCATGGTCAATGAAGGTAAAGCCAATTCTGAAAGCGATGAAATCCCACCAGTTAAATAAACAGACGTCACAAACGACGACAAGTAATACCTATTACAGCCCGGCTAAATTACCGGGCTTATTTTTAGAGCAAAACTATTGAAACATTTCGTTCTCTCCGTTGCTTGTATTCTTCTAGTAGCTCTATAAGGGCATAGTTAATATTGATTGATTCCTGAGTTCGGGTTATTGCAACATACAGCAGGTTCATTTCATCAATAATGGCCTGTTTAGGCTTTTTCATTATTAAGGCTTCCAGAATGCTGGGGTAGTCATTATTCAGAATAACATTATTCCACTCCATACCTTTAGATGTATGAGCCGTGGTGACGATAAGATCCGCATCCTTCTCTGTTCGGGCTTCATTTGCACGCATCGTATCAACCATGCCAGGAATATCGGCATAGCTTTCTATTAGCCGTATGGCTCGAATCATATTGACGTCTTTGGTCGTCTCAGCGATTTCCTGATAGTTGACCCAGTTTCCATAATCACTGAGTACACGGGGGTTTTTAATAGCCTGGTAGTTGCTGGTTTTCATTGCATGGAGGTCAAGCAATTCATCAAGGTTGTATTTGCCAATACCACCGTTCCACATGACCCGTTTACCCCTCATTATTGCTTCATAGGCCGACTGGATAACACCCATGTACGTTCGGGATATGACCGCATGGAATCCATTTTGTGCGATTTCCTCGGGCTGTGTTATTTCATCCAAAGGGCCAAGACCGACGAGAGGATGGATCTCACCTTTCATTGAAAGCACAATATTCGCCAGTGCTGCGACCATTGGCCCGAATCGGAACGATTTTGTCAGGCGCATTACCGTAGCGCCTTTCTCTTCAACGATACCTAAAGCGTTTTCTGCCCCACGCCAGCGGTTAATCATCTGGTGAACATCACCACCAAAGATTTTGCTGCATTTATTATTCAGGACAATATCGAGTGTTACAGGGTTTGCATCCTGAGCTTCGTCAAACAATATTGTGTCATAGACCTGATCTAGGGACGGGTTTGACATCTGAAAGAGCTTTAACAAGGTATTGCTGGTACAGGGTACATCGGATTTAGGGTCGATTTGCTGTTTCCATATTTGACGAGCGGCTCGTAATGCGGCATCAATCCGGGAAGATGGGATTTTATCTGGATCACCGATATCCTTCAGAACGTGGGGGACGGTAATTTCATAGTCTGTGGAGTTCATGAAGTGGGTGAGGCCATTAATTGCCAGCTTCACAACTCGCCAATCCTCCTCGCCCATCAGATCCTTGTATTCTTTCACAGCTATGTTGAGCTTCGACTTGTGGCTGTAATGTTTGAATTTGGCTGCGGCCAGTGCGTGTGAGGTTTTGCAGTCCACATTCTTCGGGAATTTTTTCTGAGCTTCTTCCCTGATAGATTTGTTGAACACAAGATACAGTATTCTCATTTCTGGATGAGCTTCAGCATAGGACTTCAACGTATAAGTTTTCCCGGAACCGGCATAAGCCTGCACGCAAGCCATGCTGCCTGGGGTAGCTTTATAGTCAATAATAATCTGCTGTTCGTCAGTAGCTGGCATGATAGTACCTTTTTTGAACTGAATAGGACAAATGATACCTTTACAGGCAACTTTATAGGGTTAAAAAAAGACCACATTTCGCGGTGCTTTTCTTGTACGCACCTTACAAATCACTGGATGCAGGGCCTACTAAATTTTACCCGGGACATGATGATGCAATTGAAATAACTGCGATGTCGTAAAAGGTGAAACTGATAATACTGATGTTGTCGAAGAATTAAGGAAATTGTACCGGTGTGAGATTTCTAGATTAGATGGATGATGGTACCTTGCGGTTAGTTTTACTACGGAAAGCTCAAATAACCACTTTCAAAAAATGCACTAACCGATGGCTCATTCGTCCAAACAACTACATCAGTTTCGTAACGGGTACGACTCATGGTTGCCTCCTTTGATAAAAGCCGTTACATATTTGGGTTAATTATATAAGATTATCCAAAGATAAAAAGCAGGCTATTGTGTATCAACTCCGGGTTGAAGAGCTGATATTGAACTTTGGGGGGGGATGACCAATCGTACAGCGCCTATCAGCGCCGCTTTTGAGTATTAGTTTTTACTAGATACTGGGTTACGTATCTTTGTGGTATTTCCTGTGAGTTGGGAAGTTAATTTAGGTTAGGCTCAATAATTAGGCATAAAAAAACCGGCCATCGCCGGATTTTTTCTTCATATAGGGCTTATATGCCAACCGGTAGAGAAGTGGTTATCGCAACGCTGGAAGCCATCATGCCATCGATAATGGACGGAGAGTAGTACAGACCGATAGCTGCGCCAACAGCTACAGCGAATACCATGAGGGACTGACGCACTACCGCAGCGGCAACACCGACTATAACGATCAGACCAACCAACACGCGCCCCAGAGAACCCTGCATGTATTCAGTTATGGTCTGCCAGACGTCGCTAAAACCAGTCTGAGTAGTACCTTTTGCGTAAACAGCAACTACACCCAGAGCCAGAATAGCGCTGGCAGCCATTGCAGATTTTACATTTCGCAGAGAGAGAGTTTTCATCTTTAACATCCTTCAGAGGAAAATTATATAAATCTAATTTAATTCGTATTTTCACCTGACAATTCAACGGTTCTCAGCAGGGAATGTAGTTAAATATATATACTCGGTGGCGTTTAATCACGGTAAAAGGCATGCAAAAATAGAGGTTAATAGCACTAAAAAGGTGACATTTATCCGTGTGTTTTTAAAAAAGTATTTTTATAATTTAATCTTTTGTTTTTAAATGTTTTTTAATATAAAAATGTAACAAAATGATGGATTTTAACTTTTGCTTCTATGATTAAATGAAAAGGATTTCGATGACTCATTAGGAGTCTGTATGAAACAGAGAAAAAACTGCTTTATGCTACATTGTCACTATTGGTCTTGTTTGGCACTGTATCTGTCAACACTCTTAACTCTGATGATTTACTGGGCGTTTTTAAAATTCAGCAAGAAAGTAAACACAAAGGAAGTACCACCCAAAAAGAAATTCGGAATTCCGTTACTGGCAGTACAAAATCGTTATCGGGTGATTGCATTGAAAGCAATACTGGACTCATCAATTCTGTTCAGAAAGCAATTCGCGTCTCTACATTGAAGACGCTGGTGGCTGCTAAGAAACGAGGCGTAGATATCACCGATAAGGTGGTTAATGCCGAAATGAATATTCTCGTTAATACGAAAACTCCTCTCTGGGTGAGTGGTCAATATGCAATTTATTACGATAAATTCATTGTGGTAGATCGGAATACAGTGGAAACTAGGTCATTCAGCTACAGTTCAGTGGTGAACAAGAGCAACACTGAAACTGTAATTGTGCTTTATAATATTCCACAATTTGCAGATGTCATTTGGAAAACTTAGGTGCCACGCTGGGCTGGGGAACGGCGATTCAGTCTTCCTACTAAATTAAAGACCGCTAATCTTGCGGCCTTTTCATTTATCACTGAAGTATGAGCTTCAGTCCGTCAGAGTCTGTGTCACATAAAAATGAACGCCATGACTTCCGGGCAATAAGGGGATGTACTTTGCTGACCTGAGTCAGGGGAAGGAGCTTATTCAAACCAAGCATCATAAAATGTTCATAAATGAGTCGTGAGTGTCTATCAAATGCGCTGAGTGGCTGGGATGCAATATAAGCTGCCTCGGCCACTGTCAGTCCTTCAACCTGAAGGGTGTATCCCAAAATACGAGAGCACAGTTCACGCATCACGCCGCGTTTCACATTGAAAATTTCATCAGCAATATGATGTTGCGGCAATTCACTGCGGGAACAACGTGTCGGATCGACTCCCCACATATAGCATCCCTGGTTCTCCCGGATACTGAAGTGAGGTTCATCTTCTTCAACAGTGCATCGCGTGAATTCACAAGGATCGATAACGGTGCCGTCGGGCAAACTAATCCATCCATACTGGGTGTTACCTAACGTGTATACACCATAATCTCCATCCTTAGAGGCCTCTTTTTTGAGTTCACGACGTGTTCCTATCAGGGGTACACCCCTAGAGATAACACACTCATCAACCAAAGCTCGGCAAACCAGATAGGAATTTTGGGCAGACCATTCTGTATAAGGGATCCCTATGTAGTAACTCGTTGAAATGAGTTGTAATTCTTCAATAATAGATTTATTCATAGCAACTCCGATAAAAAAGGCGTATCACTGTATACGTCTTTTTCAGCGTCAGATATCAGTCTTTTTCTTCTTAATTATTGTCTTATCGTTTCCGGAGTGAAGAAACGAAGGGTATCAGTACGTTTTTCCGGATCGCCTACGGCCTGAAGAATAAGTGAGTAGGTGCGGTCACCGGCCACAATGAAGAGATCAGTAGCTTGACTCCACGAACCTTTGTTTTTAGCACGCTGAACCCGAATGATATTGCCCGGCAGCATTGAGAGCGTCCAGCCGTTTTCATCGGAAAGGTAGGCGTTGACGCTGTCGTTTTTATCCAGCGGCAGTAGGAAGAGCTTGGCCGCAAAAGTTGAATAAATATACACAGTGTTTTGTTGTTGCTGATTATATTCGACTTTAACAGATTTCCCTGTGTAATTGAGGTCTGCGCCCGTGAGTTTATCCTGCATCTGACCATAAAACGGTTTAGGAAGAGATTCGGTACGCTGGAATGACAATACTGGAGTCTGTTCGGTCGGTTTTACATTTGATTTCGTTGTGGCTTGAGGAGCTTCGATACTGCCAAATTTGGCGGGATCGTAGTTGTGCCCCCTGGTAGGTCCATTGGGTGTCGCGGCACCAGATTCAGTTTTACTGTTATCAGAAAGCCTTAGACCGCCAGTGGACTCTGTGGGTTCAGATTTGGGTTGAATTGTAGACTTAACCACTTCGTTGGGCGGTACCACATTAGTTACCGGAGTCGTTGTGTTAGTGGTGATAGTTTCTTCACTGCCATCTGTGTAACCCGGTTTAACTGTGTTAGCATCATCTGCCAAAATTGGCGCGTCAGAAGGTTTAATTTGCAGGTTCTCATCAACATTGGTATTGTTCGTTTTCTCTTCCGGCCTCACTAGTTGAGATTCAGAGTTATCTTCGGCTTTCTCATTCGCATTGGTACTTGCAGAAGCAGGTTCGTCAGCAGATGTCTTTTTGTCCTGATCGACGCTAACCGACGCATTGAGGCCATCTGTAATAGACAGCTGAGTCGCTTGCTCATTATGTAGATTCGGTACGTCATCTACGTTGACACCGTATTTATTGAGCTCAATAATGGCATCATCTATCTTTTGGTTCAGTGTTTTATCGCCGGTTAGCATAATAGTACCAATCATTCCCCCCGCGAGAATGGCAGCAATAATAATGCCCAGCATTTTTTTTGTGGTAACTTTCTTATTGTCATGGTTTTTGTCAGTATTTACTTCTGACTGCCCCGAACGCTCACGTAATTTTTCCTGCCAGTATTCGGCACCCGTTCCGCGTTTTTCAGTCATCATTTAAAACCTCATTGATTGAAAAATCATTTGGACGAAGCCTACACTCACGGCTTATAACGTGCTGTAGAGTTCGCTACTAAAACTACTTTTGAAAGCGATAACACACTACCTTTCAAGCCCCCAAGTGTGGCAGTGTGTTATGACTCCCGTTACTTTCAGAATTACATGCCGATTATAGCGCCTGCTCAGACGACGCTGAAATTCTGGAGGCCGAAAAAGGCCACGTTTTGTGGGCATTTTCTGGCAGGGGGATATGAAGAAAAATGCCAGCGTTGTGCTGACATTTAAGAAGGGTTATAACTCTCGTGTTCCCCGGCAATCTGAATAGAGTGAGCAGCCATAAAAGATATTTTTATTGGTGCGGCGAAACACTATTTTTGCGACGCAAATTGGATAATCGGGTTTGACTTCAGATGTCATTCGAAAATACCTTTATGTTCACTATTCTGCGTTTGTCCGTAGGTATGAGCGACGAATGACATCCTTACAGTTTCTAAGGATGATGTCGTAAATCATGGTTAAAACTACAAACGCCGCAAAGCCGTAAACGATGCACTCTTTTACGAGTGGGAAATGCGGATGCAATGCAGCAAAGTAAATCGAAATTAAAGCCAGATATGCAGCCCAGATATAAAAAAACATCGGGCGGACAAGGATACCCGCTGTCACTCCCAGGGCTAGTATGTTAGCGAAACCGATAGTATTGATACGGCTAATACCTTCCAAAGGATGTCCATATAGAGCAGCATAAACACCTATAGTTACCGTTAATACAGCGTAAAGAAATAGTCTGAACATCATATTTTTTCGTCCCGATACAATCGTTGTAAAAACTCATTAAAGTGAGTCTACCACTGGTGCTCTAGGTAACGAATGTCCTGATAACTCTTCTGCTGATATAAAGTCGGTCATATCATTATGATTTTTACAGCTGATTTGCTGTGGCATCCAGAAATCTTCGTTGTGGGTAGAAACGTGCTTAAACACCATTTTGCATGGGGCACTTTTTACTGTGGCAACGATCATGGTTCGGTTGCTATTAGCAATGAACGAAACATCTTCGTAATCTGAATCCTGAGCAAGTCCTACATCAATCAAAGTCTGCCACGCATCCGACTGCTTCCACGTTAGCTGTGTGGCTGGTACTGACTTCGGTTGTAATGCAGGGCTCGTTGGTGTCTTTCCCTGATCATTACCTGCACACCCTCCTGTCAGTAAAAACGCAATCAATAACGGGTATTTCATTATGACCACTTCTTCTTCAGACGCACATTGTGAATGTTGAATTGTTCAATGACCTGTAGAGAGTTTAGCGGCTTCCAATAAGCAGGAATGTCTGGTTTGTCGTATATCGGACAGGGGCCGCTCCCGCCAACCGGCAGAGAGCAAATTAATGAGAGACTTTCGCGCTCATTTTCGATAGCCCAGATCTGACTTACACCCTGCACACCATTAATCATGACCTCTTGATATATCCCCAAATTCATACAAGTCGCTTTTTCAAAACCGTGAAACCGAGGAGTTCCATATTCATCTCCAGAGATGCCTAATCCAGCAATAGCTTCTGCGGATATGTCAGCTAGTTGTCGGTAAACCTCATTGCCATGTACATGGTCGGTACGTATAGCAAAAGGAATGTAATGAGGCGGGGTAACTAGAGTTGAATCTCTCAACTGACGAAAACCACTTACTCTTTGAATGTGTTCGGCCGATGAGCGTAGAAAATACTGAGGTACACAGAAGTCGCTTCCAACAAATCTCTCAAAACCGTCCTGTATGCAGAGGGTAAGTGTTGTAGTAAACCAGTCGTTATAAAGCTGTACCGCCTGTTTGTATTTCGTGATAGCTTCAGAATTCTGGGTTCGGTAGAAAATATCAATGATCATTACTTATTACCTCATCTACATTTTTTCGAACCACCTGCATTGCACCGTCCATTGTGTCGTAATGTGAAAAAGGTAGGAAATTGAAGAGACTGGTGATGAAACGAGCTTCAATTCGTTCATAAGGTACTAGTCCTCGCAGATGTTTCGGGGTGCCTTGTGGGTTTTCCCAATATCGGGAGTCCCACGAATGATCCCGGTTATCCCCGGCCATGAAGTAATAGTCTTTCGGTATTTGCCATAAACCTTTAGTCGGTACATAAGTAGTCTTGTTGTCAATAACGAAGTGATAGGGGGTGTTTGACCGATCACTGGTAGCTGAATAGATAGAATACTGCCAGACTGTTTTGACCAATGTACCGAGCGGTTTCCCATTCACTCTATAGGTTTTATTTTTGTCAAACTCGATCACATCACCGGGAATCCCAATGACGCGTTTGATGTACAGTGTACGGGGGGCAACTGGTGCTTTAAATACAACAATGTCGCCCCGCTGTATTTTTCCATCGTCCAACAAACCATTAAAACGTACCCCAGAGACATAATCCCCGGGGTGAAGCGTAGGCTCCATTGAAGCAGTAGGAACTCTATAAATCGCACCGAACCAGCGGTTGCTCACCAGTAAACATACACAGAGGGATAGTGAAAGTGTTAACCACGGCTGGGGTTTTCTGCGTTTAAAGCCATCACGTATAAGCAGAATTACCAGAAAGACTAACAGTACTGGAATACCTGTCATTGGGCTTTTCCCTGTTTGAGTTTACGCGCATATTGACTCAGACAATCAGCCAGTTTCATATAGACATATAGTGCATAGAACTGATAAGCAGTACCGAACGGGGTCTTTACGGGAAGGGGATAGGCGTGTAGTTCACCTTGCTGGTTGATCATGAGTGTGAGGTAGATGAACGGAGAATCGCGAAGGATTCTCACGCTTTCGACTTTATGCTGTCTGACGGGTAAGAAGTAATTACGATAACCGATCACAGCAAATACAAGCATGCTTGCTACGAAAATACATACTGGTACATACCAGTTATTTAAACCACCGATTGTACTCCATATAGCCAGAGTTGTGACTGCATCAATGCAGAGGACAAGAGCCCTGTTATGGCGTAAACGTCCAGCAAGAATCATGGTCAATATAAATCGAAACATAAGCCCCCCCACTCACAGAAATGAGCTCATCATACTCAAAGGTATTTTTCTCTATGCTTTTTTCAACGACAAAATGCGAGCAAAAAAATAAGCTCAATATATATTCTAGGGCTTATTGTTACTGGTGATGTCTAGCCGTTCTTTCTTCATTTTGTTGCCGGGATATCATAAGTGAAGGTTACTTGTACTAATTTTCTTTGTTCTCTTCATTACTGAATGTTTCGTCTGACTGCCGAGACATGATTGGTGGTGGTTCTTTATACTGACTTCCTTTGCTATCTTCATTATTGAAAAAGTTCTTCCATACATAATGCGTAACAAATGCCAGCACGCCAGCCACGATAAGGACGAGATCGAGTTTATCGAACTCAAACATATAGGAATCTCCGGTTGGTTTTAAGGATAAACTTATCTGAAGTATAGTGATGCAAATTGGGCCGACAGAGTAGAAAAGGGGACAAAATAGGGGGTAAAAAAGGCGGATATATGGCAGTATCACGTAATGTTAAGGTATGACCTCATGGTTGCACTTTGAACGGCTTACTTATAGTGAGCTCAGATGGATGATTGACAAGGTGTTGGTTTTCATTGATCTAATAGTAAGTGACCCGAATATATGGACACCAACTTGAATTAAGTCGGTGTCCATATATTCGGGTTAATTAGCAGACCAGTTCGTGTTTTTTAATACCAAAATATAATCTTTTTCTTTTTGACCTTTCTCCAATCACTTGCCAATTTCAGTGTACTATTTTTTCACCGATTCAGTAATTGCCTAACATCAGAAGGACTATATGACAGGGCAAAAATAACCACCCCTGAAAATTAAAACAATTTTCATAAATTTCCTCCTTAGAAGTCAGAGTGTTCAAGTTTTAACGATGCTTCCGAATCTTTAATTTGCCGTAATGTATTCTCCAATGAATCAGCTAGATGTTCTACATTTTCAAGTGTTTTTAGAATTGAATCTCTTGTTACGTCAATACGCTCACCGTCCTTAGTGTGACCAGCTCGATGTGCGCAGTCATGTCGTTTTTTTATGTCCAAAAACAGCCATTGAATATTACCGAACTCGTGACCTAAAACACTTTTGTACATTAACCGGACTTTTGACATGTCGTGAAAAATAATGTTTTTCAAATAATCAGCTACTATTATCTTTAAATTTGATTGTGTTTCGAATAGTTTTTTTAGAGAAATAGTTTGCTTTGATAGTTCTGGGTCTGACTCTATTAGCTTTCTACTTAGACTATCAGAATTTGTTACCTTATTTATGAACGTACCAGCAAGGTACCCTTCAACGGAAGATATTATGTGACCATGAAGCATAACGAGTAGGTTAAATTTTGCATCTTGAGGAACATCAACATTTAATATGGAACGAACACTACTTAAATTGTTTTGTAGGATAGAAAAATGTGTCTGACTATCTACATACCAGAGTAAATCGTCTTCGTCGTAAGGCGTCGTACATGTGACTTCCTTTCCTCCGTTGTCTGTTGTGGCTGTTGCTTGATAGAAATCGTTGATGATGTTTATTGTGTGTATTCTTTCGCAATATGGGCATGTAACCTCTTCTTCTGATTCAACTTGACTATATCTCAGTTTTTCGGCGGAGAAATCAGGGTATGGAACACGTATTTGTTCTTCTATAATTTCCCCACAATTGCAATTAAAATAAATATCCATCACCAAACTCATATCAAGCCTCATTGAAAAATTTAAATACAGATGGGTTTTCATTAATCAACCAAATTTTTACATTATAATATTTCTATTTATTTTAATTTTTTATACCTCAAGTTATTGTTGGTAAATAAATAATCTTACATGAAAAATATATTTATGGTTACTATTTTTTGTAAATATTACATCTAATACTACTAGAATGACTGAAAGCATAATAAAGAATTAATATATTTTCAACTGTCTTTTATATTATAGTGTTTCTGACGATCAATATATCCCAAGATATTGTGAAAATATGAATCGAGGAAGAAGATTTATACACTGGTTGATTTTCTGCTTAGAGAGCAAGCTGATAATTATGATTTCTCTGGTATATATGAATATTAAGGTTGTGGCAACATCCTGCTGCTTTTTTTGCTTGGGTATTAAAAAGCTTAAAATATGATAGTTTGATATTTTTGTCACAGTTATTGTTACTAAGTGCTTGAACAAAAGATTCATCACCGCAGCTTGGCTCTAATACAGATTTAGGATTTTTGCTCAAAACCCAATTCGTAACATAGTCAGCTAGATTTTGTGGTGTGTAGTAGACACCTCTTAGCTTTTGGGTGGTTTGATCTGCTTTAAACTTTATTATCATCTACCTTATATACGTAGGTTATTCTCTGATTCTTCCAGCCTCAGGCAGCAGTTGCCTATTAGCATCGTTGGCCTAGGTAAAAGAATGTGAGATTGTATTGAGTATAAAATGCTGTTAGTACATGAAAAGGTATTTGTTGCGGTTGTGCTGGTGGAATTGAGCTGTTTTCTATGTTCCGGTTTGTGGCAAGCTGGCTCAATACCGTGTTTTTACAGTTTAGGTCAGCAATAGACTCATTATTTGATGTCACCGGAGCGGTTAGCTGTTCTGCAACTACCTCCGCGTTGGTAATGATATCATTGATTTCATACCCGACTTGCCTCCAATCAATGGTTAACGGTGAAAATTTATGGTTCTGCCAGTCGTGTTGGATAAAGGGAAGGACATAGTAAAAACATATTTTGCCAAAATAACGAGGGTGTACTGTCTGGCGTAACCATGTTTCAGAATCATCTAATTCTTCAGTGCTTCCGATCCGAGCTACCCTGATGTCTAATAAATGCTGAATAATGGAGGCAACGTTTCGCAACACTCTCTGGGTCAACTGTGCCGTTCGCCAAAATGGGCAGCAGCAAGGCGGTATCTTTGACGCCCACAGCTTTTGTTTGGTTTAGGGGATAGGCAGGTCTACGCGACTACGATTGTGGTTCTTCATTGCCCGTAACAAAAGTTACCGGCTGACGTTCGGTCCACCAGTCGGGTGAGTACAGGATGTTGTTGCCTTTTCTGAATCCGCAAAACCCGGCCCATTCTCGGCATTGGTTTATGGGGCAATGACTGACTTTTAACAATACAGCTGAGATTGATGTAGCGACTAGGGTAAAGAGTCACTTGGACAAATTCGATATGTCTTCGCAAACAAGGTAATATAAATCCAGAGCGATACATTTTCTCTTTCTCTGAATTTCATCCTCACTTTTACTCAGAACCGCTGATAAAGCGAAATAGGAATAATTATAAGGCTTTTTATCAGCTTAAATTCATCGGTAGATAATTGTGTAGAAAGTTATTTCTTCGTATTTATACTTTTCATTAGTCCAAATCGGCATAATTTTATCCCTTGTACAATAGGTATCGAAATAAGAAAGGACCGTATTTTGTCCACATTTTCTGTGGATAAGGTAGTAGATAAAAATGTGGATATACAGATCATTTAGTCAATGTGCCATTAAAGGAAGGTGGTATTTATTTGATGGACAAAAAACAACCAAAAAGGTGTAAGGACACGAATCAATCGAAAGAAGCAATTCGAATAGTAAGAAAGGGTGGCTCTATTACAGACCACCCTTCCGCGCTGGATCCCCACCCAGACTACAATAATTTAGGTGAATCAGTATAAATCATACATGTTATTATTTCTATAATAAAGAATTTTTTACATAATTACAGTAGGTTGCGAGTTACTCAAAGAAAGTCTAAGATATTTCCGGCAGTTATAAGTAGCATATATATTCAATCGAAGTTACATATGTGCTCGAAAAATAACCTTCTAATAATAAAGAGATAATCAAGTAATTTTCTTCGTCACCAGGCTTCTTTCTCATAGAATGGATATGGATATAACGAAACCAATCACCATAACTGGAGATTTTTTCTCATGGTAGCATCCATTTTTAACTATTAACTTGGGTGCATATTGCTGGAATCTGGAACCATATAATTACGCGAAACAGATTAGACTTTTGACAATTAGTAAAGAGATTTTCATGCTGATAAGATACAAATTAACTATTGCGTGGCCACGGATTTATTCAGATGATTCCTTACTTCTATACAATACCCTGAAATTACAGTTGTTAGGTCATCTCAATCATTATCGTGTGTGCATATAAATTCCTGGAAAGTTCTAAATAAGTGCGCTTAATATCGCTATACTGTTGCCAGTCCATGTTTTGCCCCGGCAACTGCTATAAACTGACGGACGTTCTGTAGTTACCGCCAGAGATATCTTTGTTGATGATTGCGAGTCAGTGTTTCATGCGGAGCTAACTACAGTAACTCGATTTCAATTTTATTCACCTACGGAGAATAAATTGGCTGGTAAAGCAATGTGAACTTCGGTTTTTTGCCAGCCATAACTGGACCTGACAGCTTTTGTGAATAATAAAATTATCGACTTCCGGCATGTAAAGGCACCATTTAGGGAGTGTTTTTCATTCCTACTCGGCTTGGCTATCCGTTTCTGTTAGCCCTTTTATCTACCAGTCAGCCCCGATTTTGGGGCAAGTGCAGTGTCAGAACCGCTCTCTGCCAGGCCAATCTGACAGCCATTTTCACAAGGTTGCCGGATGAAGCGTGAGCCAGAATAGATGATTAATTATGAGGGTCATGAAGCGGGAATGTAGCCATCCGTAATCACGGGGAGAACGCTCAACGAGATGGAGAGATTTCCTTCATGGGTAACAAACGCTTATGCTCGGCAAGCCGACTTCTTAGCCTGTCAATCCCGTCTAGGGTAAACTGGTGGCAACATCTGACAGAAGATCGGGCGGCCAGATGTCGGGTGTGGTTTTTATCCTGAGTTTTCTGAATAAGTTTTTGCATCATTCGTTGTTCATCACGGGGTATAGGCGCTATGGTTGGCATCATTCAGTCTGGTTGGGTAGATTTTTTCTTTTTGGCGATTGAGCAGATGGCTAAAACTGGATTGAGTTCCCTCAACTGATCTACTATTTGGCGTAGCTATTTAGATCTTTGAAAAGTTGGGAGGAGAGGGAATGCCCTCTGTGTTATTCCACTTCAACTTGCATGATAGGCTTGGACTTAATCATCAACACTATAATCTGATTTACCGATTAAAATACACTTAGCACAGCTCAACAGCTAAATCTGAATACCCTTTTTCAATAACTTTAATGTCATCAAACGAAGCTAAAAAAGAGATCCCTATTTCGTCTCACAAGATAGGAATTTTTATCTTCATACTTATCACTATTATCACAGAAAAACTATCATTAAGAAGGTTGAGTATTATCTCATGATATAGTGGATATGACTGCGATTAACTGAATTTATTCTCATTCTCATAATATGACTGATAATTATTATCTTTTTTACCAATACACCTAAGCGCTGTTTATTTATTATTTAGCTAATTGAAAAATAGTATAAATTAAAAAAAGATAACAGGGCTACATCATACTAAATTACCCTAATTATAGCAGGGAAGATAAGTCGCTATCATTTTATAAAAACTATCGCAATCTTTTTTATAAAAAACGTTAATTCGTTTAGATTAGGTTTATATATTATGTTTTTTTTATGTTATAGGACGGTTTTTACATCTGAATTGTCTTGTGCAAAAAGTGCTATAGAACAAAAAATGTCTTGATTTTGTATAAGTCTGTTTAGAAAATCACCTTGATTGGGAAATGAGCTGTCCAGTGAATGCATTTATTTATTGAGACGGTGCTTGTCGGTATTCTCTTATTTACTGCTCGGTTAACTGCCTGCTCTGAAATATCTGAATCCATTTTTTGTTCCTGAAATTTATATGGTATGGCTTTCATACCTTGGATCGTTTTCTATTGTTGAGGAACTGATTGTGGCCCAGAGTTTTCAAAATAAGATCACCAAATATCGGGTGAATATTAAATTGGATTTGCATACTGTTGGCAGACAGAAAAAGTTGAGCTTCCTTTGAAGTTATTGATGATGAGAAATTACAGTCATAGCCAAGATAATCGTCTACTGACAGAGTGCGAAAAGGTTTCTATTCACAAAAACAATTTTGACAATGTGATGGATGAATTCAACCACGCAGTTAATCTAACGATTTAAAAGACCTTGGCTGAAAACTAAGGAGTAATAGGTAACATGAAAATTGATCGTTCACTATGGGGGACGGGGACCATCTTGTCTTCCCAACAGTTTCAGCTACAGGCCCGTTGGGAAGCCTATACTAATGAATGTATTGCCCCTTTGGGACTAGCGCATCTTTGGGGGGTACTAACAGCGGTCTTTGATAAAGATACTTTGGCCCTGGGACAATTGAAAGCCAATCACTTGTGTGTTCGTTTTGCCGATGGATTGCTAATTGACGCTGATCGGGAGGAGCGATTACCGCCAGTGCTGGAATTGGCTACCGTTTTGCCAGCAGACGCACAACAGGCCACGGTCTTGCTGGCATTGCCGCACACTTACGCTAATGCCAGTAACTGTCTTAATCAGAATAAATTCAGCGATTGCAGTGAGTCTATGGCAGTTGCTCGTTATGCGGTATCGCTGCGTTTTGACAGCATGGAAAACGGGCAGTATCTCACCTGTCCCGTTGCTCGTTTGTTGCGTGATGATCAGGGGAACTGGGCCTTCGACGAGCAGTTTGTGCCGCCATTACTGCGGCTGAGGGCGAATGCGGGACTGATAGAGCGGCTCAATCGGTTGCTGACGCAGTTGCGGGCCAAACAGGCTAGGTTGATGAGGATGCGCCGTGAGAGTGAGGATATTTCTCTGTTCTGGTTGTTAAATGTGTTGAACAGTTATGAGCCGGTATTCCGTAATTTTTTGATGCACACAGATGTACACCCAGAGTTGTTTTACCGTGAAGCGATCAAGCTGGCGGGCAGTCTGCTGACTTTTTCACTGGACCATGACGCTGGAGAGATTCCTCTTTATCAACACGATAATTTAACGGCGGTTTTTCCGCCGCTGTTTGATTTGCTGAGTGAGTTACTAGAAATCAGCTTGCCGTCACAAATAGTGGCAATTGAATTGAAGAAATCAGCACAACAACAGAAGTGGACAGGGGTATTCCATGATGCCCGCTTGTGTGATGCGGCGGATTTTTATCTTTCTGTTCATTCTTCCATACCGGCGCATCAGTTGCAGATTCAGTTTCCGTTGTTGTGTAAAGCTGGAGCTGCAAATGAAATTAATAAAATGATTAGCCAGGTGCTGACTGGCATCCCTTTGGTGGCTTTGAGCCATGTTCCGGTCGCACGCTCATTGCGGCTGGAGAACCAATATTTTGCTCTTGACTTGGCCCATCCGGCGGCTAAGTCCATGCTGGCGACGGGAACCTGTGCCTTCTACGTACCCGGTGTACTGGGCGATATTCAACTTGAACTATTTGCGGTATTGAGGGCATAGAGCATGAATCAATCACACTTATTAACTGAAAAATCTACATTGGATATCGATGCTCTATTGCAGGACAGCTATCTGTTGGTAATAGAACTGTGTCGAGGCGTGAGGGTGGTGAAGCAGTGGAAGATGGTATGGCAACGCTGTACCGCTGAGATAGAGCGGACTCAACAGGTACTGCGTGACGCGGGTGTCGATGAATCTGCGATTAACCATATCAGCTACGCTCAGTGTGCCTTGTTGGATGAAATCATACTGGAATGGGCACCGGACGAAGGTTATGCAGCATGGCAGACAACATCACTGCAAGGGCATTTTTTTGATACCGCTGAGGCAGGTGACAAGTTGTATGAGCGGATACGTGCGGTTTTGGATGAATCGACTCCCGATCAGGCGGTCTTGATCTGTTTTCACCGGGTGTTGCTACTGGGATTCCAGGGGGCATGCCAGAAGGATATACGTGAACAACTAATCATCCGTTTAAGTCAACAGATTGTTCATTTAGTCGATGCTCAGTCATCATCTGTGTTAGTCATGTCAAGACTTGGTAGCCCCTGGCTGCGCTCCACTGGAGTTCGGCTGAGTATGATGATAGTAGGATTGTCTGGCGTCTGGTGGGGGCTGGGCCAGTATCTGTCAACGTTGTTTTTGGGGTTAGGGCGGTGAGTGCATGCTGCAATAAGGGTTTTGTAGATATACAGGGTAGGGAAGGCAGTATTGAAATTGTAGTGCAGGAACATGCGTTGTACATCCAGACAGACAACAATATTGGCCTGATGGGGACCCATGTGCATGCCCCATTGGTATTCACCAAAGAGGTGGATGCATCACCCTATTTGTATAAAGTGGTCACCATCGGCCAGACACTGAAATCCGCTGAAATCAAATGGTACAGCATTGATGACGCAGGTCAGGAGAAGGAGTACTTCATCACCCAACTGGACAACGTGAAGGTGGTGAGAGTGGCACCGCTGATGTATGACATCAAAGACCCTGCCAAAGAAAAGCACAACCATCTGGAACGCATTGAGTTGCGTTACGAAAAAATCACCTGGACCTACAAAAACGGCAACATTATTCACGCAGATGCGTGGAATGAGCGCACGACGGCGTAACGAGCATGGCAGACGGTTTAATCCGTCTGCTGCTTTTTCATTTTTTGCGTGATAGCGGGGGCGGGAGGCCCCGCTGTAAAAAAAATACGAATCTAGATAAATCATAACCTTATGGGCCTCGGTATACGGCTATGGGCGGTAGCGTACCCGCACGACTGAGGAATAATCGGAAGAAAATATGACAAATTCAACCCCGATGATCATCTTTGATCACAGCCGCTACAAAATAAAAGTGCGGGGCAATAAAGCGCCGCTGGATGTGCTGGCCTTTACCGGGCAGGAAGCCTTAAGCCAGCCGTTTCGCTACGCCATTGAATTCACCAGTGCGGAGAAAGGGATTGAACCGGCCCAGATGCTGATGCAGCACGCCGCATTTACCCTGACCTCGCCTGCGATCAATCCGGGGATACGGTGGATGCCGATTGTGCCCCCGGCACCGCTGCGCTCAGTTTACGGGGTGATCAGCGGCTTTAAACTGCTCTCCACTTCGCGGGACGAAAGCCGTTATGAAGTGACGCTGGAGCCCCGGCTGGCGCTGCTGGCGAGAAGCCATCAATACGCTATTTACCAAAAACTGTCGGTGCCGGAGATTGTGGAGAAAATCCTGCGGGAACGGCATGGTTTTCGCGGGCAGGACTTCCTGTTCAGTCTGGCCTACGACTACCCGAGACGGGAACAGGTGATGCAGTATGGCGAAGATGACCTGCGTTTTATACAACGCCTGCTGGCGGAAGTAGGGATCTGGTACAAAGTGACGGCGGATGACCGGTTAAAGATCGACGTGGTGGAGTTTTACGACGACCAGCGTGACTACCAGTTCAACGTCTACCTGCCAGCCCGCAATCCGTCAGGCATGCACGGCGAAGAGGACGCGGTGGTCTGGGGAATGGAGACCGCGTATCAGGTGGTGGAAGGAAAAATTACGACCCGGAATTATGACTACCACGATGCCCGGCCGTATCCCGGCCTGAACACCGGGGCGGATGTGGCGCGGGACGACCGAACGACCTATGGCGAAGCGTACCATTACCGCGATGACTACCGGATACCCGGCGATCGTTACGCCTATCAACCGGAGACGGAAAGTGGGGTGTTTTATGCCCGCCTGCATCACGAGCGTTACCTGAATCAACGCATCCGCCTGCGGGGGATGACCACCTCCGCCACGCTGGTGCCGGGGCAGGAGTTGAAAGTGAAGGGTGACGCCCCGGAAGCGTTTCGCAAAGGGGCGATAATCACCCAGATCACCAACAGCGCCCGCCGGGACAGCAGTTTTGAAATGGCGTTCACCGCCATTCCCTATTCCGAAACCGTGTGCTTTCGCCCGGAACGGGTACCGAAACCGGTGATGGCCGGCACGATACCCGCGCGCGTGAGCAGCACGAAAGTGAATGATACCTATGGCGATATCGACGAAAACGGCTTGTATCGGGTGTCATTTGACTTTGACCGGGAGAAATGGCCGCAAGGGGGCGAAAGCCTGTGGGTGCGTTTGGCCCGCCCGTATGCGGGGGAAAAATATGGCTTTCACTGGCCGTTGCTGGAAGGCACCGAAGTGGCGATTGCCTTTGAAGGGGGCGATCCGGACCGGCCCTATATCGCTCACGCGTTGCACGATTCAATGCACCCGGATCACGTCAATCTCTACAACTATAAACGCAACGTCCTGCGCACCCCGGCGAATAACAAACTGCGGATGGATGACGAGCGTGGTCGGGAACATATCAAACTGAGTACCGAATACGGCGGTAAAAGCCAGTTGAATCTCGGTCATCTGGTCGATAGCCAGCGCCCACACCCGGATAAACGGGGAGAAGGTTTTGAGTTGCGAACCGACGACTGGGGCGCGATTCGGGCCGGCAAAGGGTTGTTTATCAGTGCGGATAAACAGGCCCGTGCGGGTGGTGAGGTGCTAGCAATGGAGGCGGCACTTAGCCAGTTGAATGCAGCGAGCGAACAGATGCAGACGATATCCACGGATGCTCAGACGGCTAATGGATCTGCGGCAGATATCAATGCTCAGTTAGCGCTGTTACGACAGGACATTGAACAACTGAAATCTGCGGTAGTACTGATGAGTGCCCCGCAAGGGATATCGCTGACCAGTGGTAAACACCTGCAACTGGCAGCGACGGAGAACTTGATAGCCAATGCGGGTAAACATGCGGATATCGGCGTTGTGAAGAACTTCTTTGTGGGTGTTGGTCAGGCTTTCAGCCTATTTGTACGTAAATTGGGCATCAGGTTAATCGCGAATCAAGGAGCGATTTCTGTTCAAGCTCAAAACGGTCTGATGGAGTTACTGGCCCGTAATGCGATCAATATCACCAGCACTGAAGATGAAATTCATATCACGGCGAAGAAGAAAATCACCATCAACGCGGGTGGCTCTTATATCACTCTTGATCCGTACAAAATTGAGCAGGGGACTTCTGGGGATTACCTGATCAAATGTGTCAGTTTTGACAGAAAAGGAGCTGCCAGCCAGAAAACGGAATCGACCACATTGCCGGTTAAAGCAGAGGATCCGCCAAAACGTTGGCTATTTTCCTGAACGACTTAACAAATTAGCCTAATTTGATGATTAAGGAGTAAAAAATGATTATTAGCCCGCCTATGCTGCGTGATAAATCCAATACTGAAAGTGATTCAGTTTGGGTAGACAGAATGATACTGGTGGATGCCAGGCGTGGTTTCCCGGTTAATGCCTGGCATACCTGGCACGGCGGGGTGCATCTTACGCACAGTGATAGCACCAATCGTCCGGAAAAAATCAGGGCTGTTGCGGATGGGACGGTGCATTTTGTCCGGCAGCCTCAATTCTCTAAACGGGACTTGCCACCATATAACTATAACGGCGGAACGGATTGTGGCTGCGTGGTGTTGAAGCATGAAACGGAAATTGGCAGTGGAGAGAATGGTAAAGTTACGTTTTTCTCACTGTATATGCATCTGAAGACGATAGACAGTACGGTATCTCAGGGAAAAACCGTTTATCGGAAAGATCCGCTCGGCACGGTGGGACAGGTGGACGGGGCCAACGCGATTCACTTCCAGATATTTTGTGATGATACCAATCTGATGAAGCTGGTTGGTCGTACCAAGTCAGAGTTGGATATCACTCAGAATGGCCGTACCGATGTGGTATATGGTGATATGCATTTCTACTTGCCGTCAGGTACAGCTTTCTATGAAAAAGCTCCGAAAAGAGACCCGATGATAACCCGGGAAAAAGCGCAATATACCAGCGTGGAGCCGCTGTTTATCACCATGAATTTTGATAAAGGTCAATGTACGATGACGAGCCGAAGACAGAATCGGAACGGACACTATGAAACAGTAGGGGAAGCCCTGGTTAGTGAAAATTATGAGTACGATTTATATAAAGAGGCTGTCAAACTCTACCCTGACAGCCCGAGTGCCGGTTATGAAATGTTGCGGTTTGGGCGCATTATCAATACGGAGCATGAAACGTTATCTCCTGTGGATGCACCCCACTGGAGAGAGGTGAATTATCCTGGTGGAAAGGGTTGGGTCAATCTGGCGGTGAATGAAGTGAAGAAATTCAGTGATGCGGATTTTCCTCACTGGATGGGATGGCAACTGATTGATGATGACAGCGACAGCAATAGCCAGTGTCACTCCCCGACGTTACTGGCCGCGTTTAACACAGAAACAGAACCCCGGGCGGACCTGAGCTACACAATTTGCCATTTTCCGTTTGAGTGGGACGGTGCGACAGTGGAGTCCCGTTTTAACTGGTTGAAATTACCCAATGATGCGCTGGATGAGCCGATGTCGGAAGAAGACTGGAATAAGTTTATCGCCCATGTTAAGGCGTTATGTATTGATATGGCTGGACTGCCATCTGGTAAGGTGTGGCATTTTGAGCCGAGGAGATTTATTACTCATTTCAGGAAGTGTGGGTGGTTAGGGGAAGGGGATTTAATTAGAGTTATCAGGAAAAGTATTAAAAATAGCAAGACACATAAAGAGGGAGAATTTTTAAGTAAGGAGGATATTATTACTTGTATTTCTCAGAGTAAAAATGATAAAGATAATGTGATTATTCGTCCGGAAAATATAAAAGAAAACTTATCAATAATCATTATAAATTATGGCTTTAATCTTTCACGACTAAGGACAGCCCACTTTTTATCACAAATTTTTTGTGAAACAGGTAGGTTTAAGGAAGTCGTTGAACGCGGAAGAGATAGCTACTTCGATAAATATGAGTCCCAAAAGAATTATGCTGGCAAAGAAATGAATGATCTGGCAAAAACACTTGGAAATAAATTAAAGGGGGATGGAAAGCGGTTTAAAGGAAGAGGAATTATACAAACGACAGGTAGGAAGAATTATGAACTCTATGGAAAATATAAAGGTGATTCTGAAAAATTCTTGATAGATGCAGGAGCTGCTACTCTTGCCAGTAATGCCTATTATGCCTGTGATACGGGCGGATTTTATTGGATACAGAAACAAAGGATGAAAAAACATAATGGGAAAAGAGTCCCCTGGGGAAGTTTAAGTTTGCATTATTGGGCCGATCAGGGAGCTTTATATGATGATGTAAAAGCAGTGACTAAATGTGTGAATGGTGGTGATCATGGGCTGGATGATGTCAGATGGCCTTGCTTCGAACATGCATTATATGCATTAAATGATTCTATCGTAAAACCCAATAATTTTAGGCCTATAGAATGATGGTGAATGATATGAAACTGAATATGTTATTTGCATTGATATTAACTGTACTTTCATTTTCTGCTTATGCAGAAAAGATAGATTACTGTTATACCGTTGAATTTGATAGTGGTGTTTTTAATTTAAATTCGCTAAAAAAAGCCTCTGCTAAAAATGATTGTAGATATAATCTAGTACCTCTTGTTTACAATGGAATAAAGGATTATTTTAATTTGTCTGATGCAGCATCTCCATCAGGTGGGATTGGTTATATAAAATGGAATGGTGAGAGTAAAAAATACAGCTATGATATAGATGAAATAAATAACACATTGAAAGAATCTTATGGCAAAAATAATAAATTTAGCTATGTATTAAATATGAGATATAAGGTGAAAATAAAAACATTTCCTCGTCGTAAAGGTGCAATGGTTATGTCAGATATTATTTTTCTTGATAAGAAAGATAAGCCTTATAGCGTGATGAGAACGTTGTTTTTCTATTCTCAAGATAATTATGCCGCTGAGTATTACCCCGATCCAATAAAATATTCCGATAAAAAAAGAATGGATTTTTTAAATAAAGTAACAGATTTATTTATGACAATGGAGATTAATTGCGATTTTAGCTAATAGATTAAATTGTGTTAAATTATGCTTAGCATATGGTGAGATATTTAATAATCATAGTTAGTAATTCTAAGTCAATAGGAGAGGTGAATATGATACGGTTTATGTTTTTATTACTGTTTTTTTTACTTTGCTTTTCTGTGAATAGAGTGTTTTCAGCGACAGAGGATATATATTTTTGTGTAAGATCAGATAATGATAGTTATTTGTCCAAATATATGTTATTCACTGTATCGAGTGAGGATATATATGACCATTATAGTACTGGATTGGGGCCTTTGCTTATGAGAGGGAGGGCTTATTTTATTGACTCTAAAGGTCATGTTAAAGATTATAATGTTGATTACACTAGTTCTATAGAAGAGGATGATAATGGTAATATTATTTTGTCGAATGATGTTATGAATATATATAAAGGGAATCGTGATGATGTAATAAATGATAACAATTACACTGATTATTTTGTAAATAATACGAGAAAATACTTGGATTTTAAATTTTATATTAGTACAAAAAACAGTACAGATGAGAGTTATGGCTTTTATTTGTATGGTTATGATTTGCTCAAGCATATATACATATATGATGAAAAAAATAGGGCAGAGTGTTTATCAAAATTTCCTGAAAAATATTTAAGAAAAATTAATTTTAATAGTTAATATCGGAAGTCGAATTAATTTTATTTATTTGATGGTTGTTTTTTAGGTGAAAATATAATTGCTGGTTCATATCGCTGGAATAATGGAAGCTATGGTGATATAGATTCCCAAAAGTTTCGTGGCAGAGGCTTTAAGATATTGACAGGTAGAGCTAATTATGTGGCCTATTGGGTTTATCGTGGATGGTTAGCTAAAAGGGATCTTGATAACTATTGGTGGGATGATAAATAATATAAGAAGAAAAATATTAATAAAATGAAAAAACGGCCGGCTATGATAGATGACCATCAAAAGGTGACTGAAAATGAGTATAATTTTATTGATACTGGGGGTTATTTTATCAAAGGGATAAAACCTAATATTGTTAAAGAAATGGATAAGGATAAATGTCATGAAAGTTCTAATGAGAAAGAAAAAGAAGATGAAAATAGGATTATAAAATCCATTACTAAATTAATTAATGGTGGTGATAATGGTTTGAAAGATAGAAATAAAGCAACCGAGAAGGCTAAGGGAATTTTATCATGATTAAAGTAAAGAAAATATTGTTAGTGTTATCGTCATTAGTCTCATTATCTGTTTTAGCTAATGATGAGCATGTGGTAAGTATTGATAGCTTAAAGATTTATCTTGATAAAAATAACTTTTCCACTGTTATTGTTGAAAACGATATATCGGGTAAGTTCAATACATGCAATATTGAAAACTGGAAAAAGGATGATACAAATAATGGTGATGGAATAATAAGGAGTACTACAGATAAAAGAGCAATAATTTTTATTCTTCCAATAGATATCTGTTGATTAATGAGTTAATGCAATGTAAGAATGGGAAGATTAAACTTTATGAAAGTCCTCATCCTGATATTGTTATGTTGCAGGATATAAATTTTGAAAAAAATTTATATCTTTCACTTGGTTTGGTCAATAAAGATAGTTGGGCGGCGATTATAGCTAATTTTGGTAGTGATGAAAATTTGATTGTTGGTCCTGGTTTTTTTGACAAAGACAGTAATAATCTTGAAGAAGGATTTGCTATCTTTGATAAAGGATATGGGAGGATATCACCGGATGGAAAATATGTTTCTCCAAATGGATTATATTGTGAAGATAATTATACAAGTTCTACTCCTGGTGTGTGGGATATAGAAAATAAAAAACGAGTTACATTTCCTTATGAATGGGGAGATTTAGGAAGAATAACTAATTTAGATGAAATTTCTGAAAAGTGTAAGAAACTATTCTATGGTGAAGCCACTCTTGAAGAATTGAGAGGAAAGCTTAATGATGCAATTTATATTCAAAGTAAAGGGCTAAAAGATAAAAATGTTGTTGTAGAAAATATAAATGATTCAAAGATAATTATTCCATTGAAAAAAGGTAGTTATAGTGCTTACGCTAATACACAGATAAATTATATTGATGACCGTGGTTATCTTGCTATATTTCAAAAATTACCATCTAAGCCTAGGGAATTTAAAGGAAAATGTGGTGGAGATGCAGAAACGTAGCTATATATTTATGAATTATTAAATAACAAGGCTAAAGAAATAAATAAAATATTGGTTGGTAGTTGTAATGAGGCGTTCTCAATGAAAAGTTTAAGTAATAATATAGACGATTACTCTTCGTTCTCGTGGAATAAAAGTGGGTTTGTTATCAATTGGCATTTAAAAAAAGATAAAAAAGGAAATCAGGTAAATCATACTAATTATTTTATTAGAAAAGGTCTGTTAACGAAAGAGGATGTTTTTGAAGGCAATGGAATGAAATAATTATGCGAAGCTGCCTGAAAAATATTTATAAATGTGTTTTTTGTTATTTGTATGTTAAGTGTAGTATCATTTGCTAATGATGTTAACTTTAAAGATCTTAAATTTTTAGTAAATGGCCTTATTTATGATTACTATAATTAGAATAAAAATTCTTTAAGGAGTTTAGAGGGTGAAAATGATTCTTTTTTTGGGGAATAATATTCTAATCTGTTAAGGAGATATTGTTTTCTAGAAAAAACATA
>NZ_JAPFCD010000032.1:0-59109 GCF_026153155.1 Photorhabdus aballayi
CAATTGTTTTATATAACATAGCTATTTAAGGCAAAAAATATCTCTAATTTCTTATCAGTATTTTCTTTTAAAATTATTACCAATTTAACTATCAATTCAGTGAACTTAAAAATTCTTATAAAATCATTATTAATTATTTTATAAAGTGACTATTGGAATAGGGCACAAAAATAAGAAAAATATGTATTGCCAGATAATAATTTTATCTACCCTATAAAGTTTTCTCTTGAGAAAATTAAATTGGATTTATTGTAAAAAAATAAAAATATCAATTGAGAATGATTTTATTTAAAAAATAGTTAATATAATCACTGAATTATTTATAGGTTATTATGATTTGATTTTATTAGTTTCGCAATTATCTTTGGCATTGGATTTTATTATTTTCAATAACTTATTTAACATTACCATATATATGAAATAAAACTGAATTATAATTATCTCGCTCTTATTTCTTGTATCCATTCTAGTTAAAAAATATAACAGCCAAAACTACTCCAACCTTGTGAATTATTCCCAAAAAAATTGAGCAATTTAAATCACTCGATCATCAAGATCTGAATCCGGTATTTTACTGGACTCAGACTCTTTAATTTCTACTTGATTCGGTAATGGTCGTAGTAATATCTAGATATATACCCTATGGATTTCAAGATGCATCGCGACGGCAAGGGAGCGAATCCCCGGGAGCATAGAGAACTATGTGACCGGGGGTGAGTAAGTGCAGCCAACAAAGAGGCAACTTGAAAGATGACAGGTATAAATAATAAAGCTCAGTTGTTAGAAGAATCCAAGCTCAAAAAAGTAGTAAAGACCAAATGAACTGGATCTACTTACATGCTATGTGATCATAAAGTAAAAGCTCATATCGCCATCATGGTCAAAGAGTATTTTCCGTGCAATGGTTAAATAGCCTGTTGATAAATAGACTCTTCCAGTCGCTTAGCTAAGGTTGCTATTTATACTTTATCTCTTTTAAGCTACAGTATTCTAACTTCTGATAGCTGGTTAAAGGGGGGTAAGAAAATTGGGTAAATCTGTAAAAAACAAGAGTGCTATTAGACACCTTAGCCCAGAATCGAATGAGGGCAGAAAAACTCAAGATGTTCGTTTGTTACTGAAAACTGCAAGACAAGTTGCCGAGGCTCATGGTGGATTATCCTTCTATTGCTAAAGAGACTGTTTATCTAGAGAATCTCTCTACAGAGCGCTCTCAACAACTGGAAATCCGACCATAAGAACTCTGTGTTCATCATTAAATGCAGTTGGAATGCAGCTTAAAATTACCCCTATTAAACCAACAAGAGAATGTATAGATAAATGAAGTATGCTTATGAAGACTTAAGTGACGACCAATTTGAGCAACTGATTGTTTTTTTATGCCAAGAACTACATGGCATTGCCGTACAAGGCTTCTCGAAAGGCCCCGATGGAGGCAGAGATGCCAAGTTTGTAGGTACCAGTGCTCTTTATCCCAGTACGTCTGCACCTTGGAGTGGTACCACCATTATCCAAGCAAAACATACTAACGGGTACAACAGGCTTTTTTCGGAATCTGACTTCTACAGCCCTGATGGCGACTCAAGTGTATTAAGTAAAGAAATTGTCAGGATTAAAAGCTACGAAGTGCGAAAAAATTAGATCACTACATGTTGTTTTCTAACAGGCGACTGGCAGGTAATGCAGAAAGCGAGATAAGATCCTATCTAGCAAAAGAGTGCGATATACCCGAATCCTCTATTTGCCTTTGCGGTATAGAATTATTGGAAACATGGCTTAAATCTTTTCCGAAAGTTGCTGGGAGAGCTGCTCTTGATCCGGTAGACTCCCCTTTAATCGTAAGCCCCGACGATCTTTCTGATGTTGTATACGCTTTAGCGGCTCAGCAAAAGAAAGGTTTATCTACGAAAGACGATCCACCCACTCCTAGGATACCCTATAGCCAGAAAAACCAAATTAACAACATGAGCAGCGAATATGCTGAAATATTAAGAAGGAGATATTTGAAAGAAACAGCTCAGATTAAAGCTTTTCTGGCTGCACCAGAAAATGCAGAGATTATGCAGCTCTATGAAAATGTAGTTGAGGAGTTTCAACTGAAAATAATTGCAAAAAGAAAGGAATATCAAAACTTTGATAGCGTAATGAATTACCTTTTCGATCTTCTTTTTGGAAGGGACCCTGTTCTAAAAAAGCATAGACGGCTTACTAAAATAATGCTTTTTTACATGTATTGGAATTGCGACATCGGTAGTGAAGAAGAATATGCTGCGACCAACTAAACACTCTCATCCAGACAAGACAGTAATCAATGTAGCTTTGATTATTCTTTCACGTCTTAAGGGACTGAGAATCGAGAATTATAGCGACCTGTTGAGCTATACAAAGAAAGCAGTTTCCGGTGGTGATGTATTGTTTCTCCCAGCTCTAAACTTTTTATTTATTATGGGTATCATTGAATATCGTCCTAAAACTGATGCCATTGAATATGTAGCTAATAACAATGAAACTGTCTAAGATTTATTCAAACAAGCCATCTCTTTTTGAGCCCGTTACTTTTTACGAAGGGCTTAATGTTATATATGGTGAAATTCGGCTCCCAGAAAACAAAGAAAAAGACACACATAATCTAGGGAAAAGCACATTGGGTCGTGTGATAGACTTCACACTATTATCTAAGCGAAATCCAAACTTCTTCCTATTTAAACACCCTGATATATTTAATCAGTTTGTCTTTTTTCTTGAGGTCGAACTAAAAGATTCAAGTTTTTTGACTATCCGTAGGGATGTCGCCCAAGCCTCAAAGATACGTTTTAAGAAACATCAAGAAAAAAATCAAGATTACTCTCTTTTGCCTACAGAGCAATGGGATCATGAAGATGTTTCCTTTGATAAAGCCAAAGAGCTGTTAGATAGTTTACTTGATCTTAACGTGATAAAACCTTGGAGTTATCGCAATAGTATTGGATACCTTATTCGATCTCAGGATGATTATAGCGATGTCTTCCAATTGAGAAAGTTTCGTTCTAAAGATGCATCATGGAAGCCCTATCTCTCTCATATACTCGGGTTTAATGCAGAGCTTATAAAAGAACACTATGAAAAAGAAAAGGCTCTGGAAGAGAAACAGACAACTGAAAAAGCAGTAAAGAAAGAGTTGGGGGGGTCGCTCGAAGACATCAGCAAAATTGAAGGCATTTTGCTATTAAAGAAGAAAGATGCGGAGAAGAAGCAGGAACTTCTTGATGTATTTGATTTCCGACAACAAGACAAAGAGAAAACAAAAGTACTTGTTGAAGAGATAGATGAAGAGATCGCTAGTCTTAATCAAGAAAGATATTCATTAAATCAGAGTAGAAAGAAAATCCTAAAATCCTTAGAGGAGGATAAAATTTTATTCAATACTGAAGAAGCTGAAAAGCTTTTCAATGAAGCAGGGGTGCTTTTTAGCGGTCAGATAAAAAAGGACTTCGAACAGTTGTTAGGATTTAACAAAGCTATAACTGAAGAACGATTTGGATATCTGACTGAAGAAAAGTCAGAAATTGAAGACAAATTGAGAAGTATAAACACTCGACTAAACGAACTAGGAAAACATCGCTCGAAAAACTTGTCATTTTTAAGTGACACGGAGGTTTTTTCCAAATATAAAATTCTCTCAAGAGAACTAGTTTCCCTACGTGCGGATATTGAGACTTTAGAGAGACAAAAGGCACATCTACACAAGTTGCAAGAGCTTAGAACTGAAATTCGAGCACTTTCCGAAGAGTGTAGTCATTTACAATCCAAAATTGAGGATAATGTTGAGTCTCAGAACTCAGATCAATCTAGCGTTTTCTCTCAAATCCGGCTCTATTTTAGTGAAATTGTTGATACTGTCATTAGCCGTAAGGCATTACTTAGTGTATCTCCGAATCGAGAGGGACACTTGCAATTTAAAGCGGAAATCCTTGATGAATCAGGCAACGCAACGAGTGCAGACTTAGGACATACTTATAGAAAGCTGCTATGTATCGCTTTTGATTTAGCAGTACTAAGAGTTCATAAAGATGAAAAATTTCCTCATTTTGCCTTTCACGATGGAGTATTCGAGTCTTTGGATAATAGAAAGAAAGAGAATTTATTGGCTATTTTACGTGATTACGTTGAACTAGGTATTCAGTCTGTTATCACACTAATAGATTCAGATCTTCCTGCTAGATCTCCTAAAGAACTGCCAGTGTTTGACAGTACAGAAATTGTTCTTCAACTGCATGACGAAGGAGAATCCGGTCGGCTTTTTAAGTTAAAAACCTGGTAAAAGTTATCAAGTTTTACTACCAAATACAGATAAGGCTGCTAGTTGCTTAGAGTGCTAGAAAGGAATCTTTGAACTATCTTTGTTTCACACTTTAAATTAAACAATTATGCATCAACACAAAAGCTGGTACATACATTGAACAAAATATTAGCAGCATGAATTTTGGTTACTACAACGCGGTCATCGAAGGCAGTAATTTTATGACTTATTTGTCTGTATTTTAACTGATAAACTCAATATTTTATGACATAAATTATGACGACTTAGAGAACATGCACTAAGCCAAGCGAGACAAGGTCTTCTAGCGTGTTTTATAATTTAAGCCATATTATTCACCAAGGTTAAGAAGTTAGCTCATTAACCCAAGGATACAAACTTCATTACTCCCACACACTTATTCTATAAAGTTTTTTTCTGCGAGAATTAAATTAGACTTATTATCTAAAATGGGAATGGCAATTATGAATAATTTCATTTATTTAAAATTAAAAAATTTAATGTAAAATAAAAGTGTCTTTTTTATAAATAAAAAAAGTAAAATTCAATGTCAAAGATAATAACAAAAAAATAAACTAAGATTCTGATAGACTGTAAATATCTTAATATCTCCATCATATATTAATTTGGTTTTTATTTTATTATTTTCAATCAATTATTTAATGTTATCTCATTATATATGAAACAAAATTAAGTTATTTTGCAAAAAAATTCAATAAGAGTAATTAAAATTTTTGTAACTAATACTTATTCAAAAAATATAACAGCCAAAACCACCCCAATCTTGTGAATTATTCCAAAAAAATTGAGCAATTTAAATCACTCGATCATCAAGATCTGAGCCCGATATTTTACTGGACTCAGACTCTTTAATTTCTACTTGATTCAGTAATGGGGTAATAAATGGAAGCCTCCAATTCTACCGACAACCATTTATCACCTGCTAAATAATCACTTATTCATTACCGGAATACTTCCCCGCAACCAACTACCTAATTTACGCTGATAGAATGGCTGCGTATGCTGAATCAAATAATGGCTGATGCCACGCTCTTTTTCATCAACTAAACAGAAATCAATCGGTTCTTCTTCTGATGTGTATTCACAGGCAATACTGCCCGCTTCATGGATTAGTTGTTCAATTTCGTCTGTGGCGCCATTTATTTCCAGTCCAATTAACAAATTGGGGTTTTCATCCACATTTTTATCATGGGCTTGAATGATAAAAGCACGGCGAACAGGTTTACGTTGGCTAAATAAACTGACCAAAGCTTCAATGAGCTGCGAAGGATATTCTTCCGGTTGGCTAAGTGTTATTTTACTACCACTTGGAACATCAATCTCAACCGAAGTTAATTCACTTAATGAACTCATAAAAATCTCCAATCAGTTTTTTAGATAAAATAAATTTATTTTGCCTTCGCCAACAACAAATTAGCAATCGAACGAACCCCATAACCTGTTGCACCAGCGGACCAATGTTCTACCGCGGATTTACGATAAGTTGCCGAGCAATCAATGTGAACCCAACCTTTTTGGTATTCTTCCACAAAGTGAGACAGGAAAGCTGCCGCGGTACTGGCGCCCGCAGTATGCGGTGACGCAGCAACGTTGTTCAAGTCAGCAAAATTTGATGGCAGTTGGCTACGATGGAATTCAGCTAATGGTAAACGCCAGAACAGTTCATTCTCGGATGCAGCCGCCGCCAACAGATCAGCCGCCAGTTTGTCATCAAAGCTGAGTACAGAGTGGTAGTCATTACCCACAGCCGTTTTCGCTGCACCGGTCAAAGTTGCCGCATCAATGATTAATTTCGCTTTCTCTCTGCTGGCATCAATTAAACCATCAGCCAGAACCAGACGACCTTCCGCATCCGTATTCATCACTTCAACAGATTTGCCATTACGGTAATGAATAACATCACCCAGTTTAAAGGCGTTACCACTGACCATGTTATCCGCTATGCAGAGGAACAGTTTAACTCGCTGTTGCAAGCCACGACCGATTGCCAGCGCCAATGCGCCTGTCAGGGTTGCTGCTCCACCCATATCCGATTTCATGGAATCCATAAAGGAAGATTGTTTCAGGCTGTAGCCGCCGGTATCAAATGTAATGCCTTTACCTACCAAGCAGGCAAACACCGGCGATTGCGGGTTGCCAGTTGGGTTGTAATCCAACGCCAACATAATCGGATCACGAGAAGAACCACGGCCGACGGTGTGAATGCCAGCATAACCCTGTTCACGTAAATCTTCGCCTTTAATAATGCGATAACTTACTGACTCGCCAGCCATACCACACATCAGGTCAATCGCACGCTTCGCCAATTGTTCCGGCCCAAGCTCTTCTGCCGACATATTGATGGTGTCACGCACCCAATCAATAATTTTAATTCGGCTTTCCAATTCCTGTTTTTCAGCCGCAGGCAATTGAGGCCATTCAATAGAACGGCTGCCTTTTGGCGCACGAAATCCTTGCCAGAAAGCCCAACTTTTTTCTAAATCCCAACCTTCGCCAACCAGAGCCACATGACGAATTCCCTGCCCGTCAATTTTACGCCCGGCACGTTGCACTGCCCCTAATTTACCTTTACCAACCAGATGAATCGTCACTCCTTGATCACTCGAACTAATCAGCGCTTTTTCACCCCAGCAAGCTGCTGCTGGTTCATAAGACAGTGTTATTGGCATGATTTGTTTAGTCATTCTTTTCTCACCTCTTATTATTACCGCTTGATGGCAACGAGGAGCTTATTCAAGCTTCTACCGATATAATTCTTCGTCTGCCAGATATTAATCTATAAAAAAACCGGCCAAAGCCAGTTTTTCAAAAGTTCAGCCTAACCTAAAACGATGACAGATAAATAACAAATTAATGCTATTTGTTATTCAAACTCATCCAACCAAACGAGCAGGATTGCTTCCAAAGTTTTTTCATTGGATTTTTCAGGCGCATCATCAAAATCGTCCAGTTCACAAATCCACTGGTGCATATCAGTAAAGCGAACGGTTTTTGGATCTATCTCAGGAAATTTGTCATATAGCGCTTCACCGATTTCACGGCTGTTAGACCATTTTAGGCTCATTTATTTTTCTCCTGCCAATCAGTGCTCACGGGCATGGTTAATGGTGTATTTTGGAATTTCTATCACCAAATCTTCGTCAGAAACTCTAGCCTGACAACTCAGACGACTTTCCGGTTCCAGCCCCCAAGCTTTATCCAGCATGTCATCTTCCAGTTCAGAGCTCTCTTCCAGTGAATCGAAACCTTCACGCACGATACAATGGCAAGTTGTGCAAGCACAGGATTTTTCACAAGCATGTTCAATTTCAATCCCATTGCGCAATGCAACATTCAGAATGGATTCCCCCTCTTTGGCTTCCAAAACTGCACCATCAGGGCAAAGATCGTTATGAGGTAAAAATACAATTTTCGGCATAATTAAATCTCATCCACAGAATGGCCCGCCAACGCCCGGCGAATAGATGAATTCATCCGGCGCGCAGCGAATTCCTGCGTTTGCTTATCCAGTTGTTTAATCGCGTTTTCAATAATTTCAGGATCATTGCCCTGAACGCTTGTTATAAGTATTTCCACGGCAGCATCAATTGCCGCCAGTTCTTGTTCATCCAGTAGATCGGCATCTTTTTCTAACGCACTGGTGACACTTTCCAGTACTCGCGCCGCTTCAACTTTTTGTTCCGCCAGTTTACGCGCACTGATATCTTCTTGAGCATTCGCCATAGAATCTTTTATCATGCGGGCGATTTCTTCATCAGATAAGCCATAGGAAGGTTTCACCTGAATAGAAGCTTCAACGCCAGTGGATTTCTCCAACGCACTGACACTCAGCAAGCCATCAGCATCTACCTGAAAAGTGACCCGGATATGAGCCCCGCCAGCCGGCAATGGCGGAATGCCACGTAGGGTAAAACGGGCCAGTGAACGGCAATCACTTACCAATTCCCTTTCCCCTTGCACCACATGAATACTCATTGCACTCTGGCCGTCTTTGAAGGTGGTGAATTCTTGCGCTTTGGCAACCGGAATAGTTGTGTTGCGTGGGATAACTTTTTCAACCAAGCCCCCCATCGTTTCCAGCCCAAGCGAAAGCGGAATCACATCCAACAGCAGCATGTCGCTATCTGGCTTGTTACCCACCAGAATATCCGCCTGAATCGCAGCACCCACAGCAACGACTTTATCAGGATCAATGGAAGTCAGCGGTTCGCGGCCAAAGAATTCGCCAACCATGTGACGAACCAGCGGTACACGGGTTGAACCACCCACCATAACCACCTGTAGAACTTCATCCGCAGAGACTTCTGCGTCTTTCAATGCCCGGCGACTTGCCAGTAAAGTCCGTTTTATCAATGGCGTTATCAGGGTTTCAAATTCGCAACGGGTGATTTTACCCTGCCAGCCGGCAATGTTTATCTCTGCAATATCAGTATCGCTCAAGGCGACTTTTACCTGAGTAGCCATATCTAATAACTGGCGTTGCAGACGATGATCTTCTCGATCGCCAATGCCCGCCTGTTCACGGACCCAATCAGCCAGTAGCAAATCGAAATCATCACCACCCAGTGCGGTATCGCCGCCAGTTGCCAGCACCTCAAAAACACCACGGCTTAACCGGAGAATAGAAACGTCAAATGTTCCGCCGCCTAAATCATAAACGGCAATCACACCTTCTTGACCAGAATCCAGTCCGTAGGCAATCGCAGCCGCAGTCGGTTCATTCAGCAAGCGCAGAACGTGTAACCCGGCTAAACGCGCCGCATCTTTTGTTCCCTGACGCTGTGCATCATCAAAGTAGGCAGGAACAGTGATCACAACGCCATCAAGCTTACCATCCAGTGTTTCTTCTGCACGCTGCGCCAGCGATTTAAGAATGTCAGAAGAAACCTGAATAGGATCGACCAAACCCGTTGCGGTGTTGATTAACGGCAACCCGTTTTCACTCGCTTGAAATTGGTAAGGAAGATTTGGATAACGTTGCTGAATGTCAGCCAAAGAGCGTCCCATCATACGTTTTACTGAGCTGATGGTATTCACAGGATCGCACGCAGCCTGTCGACGGGCCTGCCAACCAATTTCAGGCCCCTTTTCATGGTAGCGAACAACCGAAGGAAGCAGGTAACGTTCTTCACTATCCATTAATGTTTCCGCTTGTCCACTGCGAACAGTGGCAACTAATGAATGTGTCGTGCCTAAATCAATACCGGCAGCTAAACGACGTTGATGTGGTACAGCGGATAACCCCGGCTCGCTAATTTGTAATAAAGCCATATACGCTTTCCTTAAAAGTCGTCCAGTAAACGTTCTTCCAGTTGTTCAACCTGCTGTTGCAATTTATCCAGAAAACGTAATTTACGCACCGTATCGGCAGCTTGTTCCCACTGCTGTTCATCCAATTGCCGCACCATTTGCTGACTACGGGTTTTAATCATCCCACTCAGGCGAGCGGCAAAATCAGCTAATGCCGCTTCTGGATTAGCTTTGCTGGCAATACATTCCAACTCTTCCCGTAACATAAGCTGTTCCATCAGGAAAGCGTTGTCATTCATGGTGTGCTGTTCATTGGCTAAATCAAAGCCATGCAGAGAGAGCATATATTCAGCGCGTTTCAGTGGGTGTTTGAGCGTTTGATAACCGTCATTGATAGTCGCGGCTTGCTGCAACGCCAGCGTTTTTTCACGCTCTGGCTGATTAGCAAAGCGATCCGGATGAAACTGACGTTGCAATTCTTGATAACAGCTTGCCAGTTGTTCACGATCAACAGCATAACGAGCCGGCAGCCCAAATAAAGTGAAATAGTCCATAATCTAAACTTACTCTGGATTTGGCCGAAAAACGGAATTAAACGTTAAAACTCTCTCCACAACCACATTCACTGGATACGTTTGGGTTGTTGAATTTAAAGCCTTCGTTAAGGCCCTCTTTAACAAAATCCAGCTCTGTACCGTCGAGATAGACCATGCTTTTGCCATCTATGATAACTTTGACGCCCTTATCTTCAAACACTGTGTCGTCTTCGTTAATCATATCGGCAAATTCAAGCAGGTAAGCCATACCTGAACAGCCAGATGTTCTGACCCCCAGACGCAAACCAACACCTTTTCCACGGTTATTCAGGAATGACGAAACGCGTTGTGCAGCACTTTCTGTAAGGGAAATTGACATACAACAACCTCACTTTTAAAAACCAGCAAAGGCGGATACCAGACGGTATGTAACAGCCAGTATCCGCCAAATTTTTTTCTATCTTCTTATTATCAAGGGCCGTGTTATCTGCCCTGGCGTTTACTTTTGTAATCCGCAATCGCTGCTTTAATCGCATCTTCCGCCAAGATAGAACAGTGGATTTTCACTGGCGGCAGTTCTAATTCATCTGCAATTTCAGTATTTTTAATCGCTTCCGCTTGCTCCAGAGATTTGCCTTTCATCCATTCTGTGACTAAAGAACTGGAAGCAATAGCAGAACCGCAACCGTAAGTTTTGAAACGCGCATCTTCAATAATGCCTTCATTATTGACTTTGATTTGCAGTTTCATCACGTCACCACACGCAGGGGCGCCGACCATGCCGCTGCCAACCATTGGATCTTCACTATCGAAAGAACCGACGTTACGTGGATTTTCATAGTGATCAATTACTTTTTCGCTGTAAGCCATGTTGTTACTCCTGAAACCGTCTGATTAATGATGAGACCATTCGATACTGTTTAGATCCACACCTTGTTTAAACATTTCCCACAATGGAGAAAGTTCACGCAGGCGGCCAATAGATTTATGAATCAGTTCAATGGCGTAGTCGATCTCTTCTTCTGTCGTAAAGCGCCCTAAAGAGAAACGGATAGAGCTGTGAGCCAGTTCGTCATTCATCCCCAACGCACGCAGTACGTAGGAAGGCTCCAGGCTGGCGGAAGTACATGCAGAACCCGAAGAGACCGCCAGATCTTTTAATGACATCATCAGTGATTCACCTTCAACATAGTTGAAGCTGACATTCAGAATATGCGGCGCGCCGTGCTCCAAATCTCCGTTAAGGAAGACCTCTTCGATATCTTTAATACCCTGCCACAGACGCAACCGCAGGCCACGCAGACGCTGAGATTCACTCTCCATTTCCTGCTTGGCGATACGGTAAGCTTCACCCATCCCCACAATCTGATGAACAGGCAAAGTACCAGAACGCATACCGCGTTCATGACCGCCGCCATGTTGCTGTGCTTCGATACGAATACGTGGTTTACGGCGAACATACAGCGCGCCAATCCCCATCGGTCCGTAAATTTTATGAGCAGAGAAAGACATCAGATCGACTTTCAGTTTGGCCAGATCAATCGACAGTTTGCCTACGCTCTGAGTAGCATCAACATGGAAAACGATACCGCGGCTACGGCACATTTCACCGATGGCGGCAATATCCTGTACCACACCAATTTCGTTATTAACATGCATGATAGAAATCAGAATGGTGTCATCACGCACTGCGGCTTCCAGATCATTTAAATCAATCAGCCCATTGGTCTGAGGCGCTAAATAAGTGACTTCAAATCCTTCACGTTCCAGCTGACGGCAAGTATCCAGCACCGCTTTATGTTCGGTTTTACTGGTGATGATATGCTTACCTTTTTTCTGGTAAAAATTCGCCGCCCCTTTAATGGCAAGGTTGTCAGATTCCGTTGCGCCAGAAGTAAAAACAATTTCACGCGGATCTGCACCCACCAAATCAGCAATCTGATTACGGGCAATATCAACCGCTTCTTCAGCCTGCCAGCCAAAACGGTGTGAACGAGAAGCTGGGTTACCAAATATCCCGTCCCTGGTCAGATAGTTCATCATCTTTTCAGCAACACGCGGATCAACCGGCGTCGTTGCTGAGTAATCTAAATAAATTGGTAATTTCATTGCTCACATGCTCCCTACTTCTAATACTTAATTCATCACAAGTTCTGCTTATGGACGCAGATTGACATTAATTGTTTCTTGTGCTCTGCCGTTAGGTGCACGGCGTTTATCGTTATCCTGACGACCAGCAACATCCAATACTTCTTGGTTATTGACTAATTCTTCTAGACTGATACTGCTCAGGAAACCGGTAATACGATCACTTAAATCGCGCCATAAAGCATGAGTCAGGCAACGATCGCCGCCCTGACATCCTTCTCTACCCTGACAACGAGTAGCATCTACCGATTCATCAACTGCGAAAATCACTTCGGAAACAACAATTTCACTGGCATCTTTGCCCAATAAGTAACCACCACCCGGACCACGGACACTTGAAACCAAACCATTTTTGCGCAAGCGGGAAAATAGTTGTTCAAGATAGGAGAGGGAAATACCCTGACGTTCAGAAATGTCGGCCAACGGTACCGGACCTTCTTGTGAGTGTAATGCCACATCAAGCATGGCAGTTACTGCATAACGCCCTTTAGATGTCAATCTCATAAATGAATTACCCCGTGGTGAAATATGAGCGAAATTGTGTCATTCCTGAGTATTTTAGTCAACTATTTAACCTAGTAATTTACTCAACTATTTCTTCGCCCATTTCTCAACGGAGGACAAGATACCACGCAGAATATTCAGTTCCTGCGCTTCAGGCCGGGCACGGGTAAAAAGCCGCCTTAATCTATTCATTATTTGGCCTGGATGCGCTTTTCGAATAAAACCTGAATCATTTAACACAGATTCGAGATGATGATAAAAGCGTTCCATATCATCAGCTAATGGGTATTCCGTCTCATCGGTTTTTTGCTCATTTTTATCCTGACGCGCCAAATAGGCCATACGGATTTCATAACTAACAAGTTGAACCGCCATCGCCAGATTTAACGAACCGTACTCCGGGTTAGTTGGAATATTCAGATGATAATGGCACTTCTGCAATTCTTCATTGGTCAACCCTACCCGCTCACGGCCAAAAACAATGGCAACCGACGCATGTGCAGCTTCCTGAACACTGCGTTCACCACATTCACGAGGTTCGACCACCGGCCATGATAACGTTCTTGAGCGAGCGCTGGTACCAATCACCAAGCCACAACCCGCCAGCGCTTTATCCAAACTATCGACAATCGTCGCATTACCAATAACATCACTGGCGCCCGCAGAAAGCGCAATTGCATGAGAATCTGGCTGGACCAATGGATTTACTAAATAAAGGTTGGTTAATCCCATTGTTTTCATTGCCCGGGCGGTTGATCCCATATTTCCAGTGTGGGAAGTTTCAACCAGGATAATGCGGATATTTTCTAACATGACAACTTCTGAATAGTCTGGATAGTTATAAGAGCCAAATATCTTAACACAGCATTAGTCATTTTTCCGAACTACTGCTATACTGCGCGCCGATTAATTACCCGTTCTTTAACATCCTGGTGGAAGATATCCCATGCATCCGATGCTGACCATCGCCATACGCGCAGCGCGTAAAGCCGGCAATCTAATTGCCAAAAATTATGAAACTCCCGATGCGGTTGAAGCTAGCCAAAAAGGCAGCAACGACTTTGTTACCAACGTTGACAAAGCCGCAGAAGCACTCATTATCGACGTTATTCGCAAATCTTATCCCAAGCACTCGATTATTACCGAAGAGAGTGGCGAGCTGTTAGGCGAAGAGGCTGATATTCAATGGGTAATCGATCCACTGGATGGCACGACCAACTTTATCAAACGCCTCCCGCACTTCGCGGTTTCCATTGCAGTACGCATTAAAGGCCGTACCGAAGTTGCAGTTGTTTACGATCCAATGCGTAATGAGCTTTTCACCTCAACCCGCGGTCAAGGGGCGCAGTTGAATGGCTACCGTCTGCGTGGCACTAATGCCCGCGACTTGGATGGCACTATTCTGGCAACAGGTTTCCCATTCAAAGCAAAACATCATTCCACTGTTTTTATTAATACGTTGGGTAAATTATTTGTTCGTTGCGCTGATTTCCGTCGTACCGGCTCGGCTGCACTGGATCTGGCTTATGTTGCGGCTGGTCGGGTAGATGGTTACTTTGAAATTGGCCTAAAACCGTGGGATTTTATGGGTGGCGAGCTGTTAGTTCGTGAATCTGGCGGTATCGTAACTGATTTCGTCGGCGGTCATAATTATATTCATTCTGGCAACCTTGTTGCCGGTAATCCACGCGTTGTTAAAGATATTCTGGCTGAAATGCGTGATGAATTATCAGAAGCATTGAAACGTTAATTCAAATGAATTCTAAATAAACATTGCCAGATGGTAATTTAGGTAGGCCGCAAAAAGTGCGGTCTACCCTGCGATTCATTTAACTAACAATAAAGACCATTGTTACTCTGCTAACCAATAAACAGCTTCATAAGGCTGTAACTGCATATTTTTTGTCGGCAATTGGTTTTCAGGGTAGTTCCCCATCAATTTCACCCATGAACAATCGGATAAAGCAGCATCCAACGACCACTCTTGCACTTCCGCGCTGAGGTTAGCAATAACCAACAATGTTTGGTTCTCCCAACGGCGAACATAACACCATAGCCAAGGGTGAGACGGCAACAAATCTTCATAGCTGCCATAAGTCAATACAGGATACTCCTTACGCAGCTTGATTAAGCGTGCATAACAATGAAAAACTGAATCCTCATCCTGCATAGCGTTTTCAGCATTCACTTCCTGATAATCACTATTCAACGCTATCCACGGTTCCCCTTGAGTAAATCCAGCATTGGAAGTCGTATCCCATTGCATCGGCGTTCGCCCATTATCACGAGATTTCTTTGCCAGGACCGATAAGATTTGCTGCTTATCATTGCCCTGCTCAATCTTCTCTTGATAAATATTTAAACTTTCTATATCTCGATACGCTTCAATTTGGCAAAAATGAGGGTTAGTCATCCCCAACTCTTCCCCTTGATAGATATAAGGGGTTCCTTGCATACCATGTAGTACCATTGCCAACATTTTAGCGGACGGCACCCGCCAAACACCTTCACCGCCAAAGCGTGAAACAATACGCGGCTGATCGTGATTACACCAGAACAGCGCATTCCATGCCTGTTGATGCATGCCTTGTTGCCACTTGGCAAAAATTTTCTTCAATTCAATAAAATCGGGTGGCGCTGCAACCCACTTTTCGCCATTGGGGTAATCGACTTTTAAGTGATGGAAAGCAAAAACCATCGACAACTCTTCACCATCCAATGAAGAATAGCGCTGACAATGTTCCAATGAAGTAGAAGACATTTCCCCAACCGTCATTACTCCGGCTGGCTGGAATACTTCTCTGTTCATTTCTTGTAGAAACTCATGAATACGTGGGCCATCGGTGTAGAACTGACGCCCATCGCCCTGAGTTGCTTCAGGAAAATCCTGCTGCTTAGAAACCAAGTTGATGACATCCAACCGGAAGCCATCAACGCCAAGGCCAGCCCAGAATTCACAAATCTTTTTCAACTCAGCCCGTACTGGCTCATGTTCCCAGTTTAGATCCGCCTGCTCGACAGCAAACAGGTGCAAATAATATTGTTTGCTCTCCTCATGCCACGCCCAAGCATTGCCGCCAAATTTCGACAACCAATTATTAGGCGGGGTTTCAGGCACCCCATCCCGCCAGATGTAATATTGCCGATAAGGGCTATCAATATTCTGCGCTTGTTTGAACCAAGGATGTTGAGTTGAGGTATGGTTGAAAACAATATCCACAATGACACGGATATCGCGTTGATGCGCCTCATCAACCAAACGCTTAAAATCATCCATTGAGCCGTAAGCCGGGTCAATCGCACAATAATCAGCGACATCGTAACCGTTATCTACCTGTGGCGAGAGGTAAAAAGGCGTCACCCAAATAGCATCTACGCCCAGTTTCTTCAAATAATCAAGCCGGTAAGTAATGCCGTTAAGATCGCCTGTTCCGCTACCCGTCGTATCCTGGAAACTCTTAGGATATATCTGATAGATGACGCCTTGTAACCACCACGGAATGATTTTGTTCATCAAAAACACCTTATCAATATATTTCCTGAATTATACCCTTCATCTTTCAAGCTGCTGCTTTGTTGACTGCTTTCACTCACCCCAGTCACATAGTTATCTATGCTCCTGGGGATTCGTTCACTTGCCGCCGCGCTGCAACTCGAAATCTATTAGGTATAAATAACCCAATTGGCTATTTTTATATCCGTTATTTGTAAAGATTTAATAATATTATTCAACGGCTAACATACCGGTCATATTCTTCTTTCGATAAACAAGGGTCGTGAGAATCAACGGAACAATAATGGCGACAAGCATAGCTAATGCGTAAATTAGCCAAAATTGCGGTTTAATCGAAAGAATGCCTGGCAGACCACCCACACCAATACCGTTTGCCAATACACCACTCAACCCACAAATCAACCCGGCTAAACCAGAACCAATCATGGCGCAGAGCATAGGGAATCGATATTTAATATTAATACCGTACATTGCCGGCTCAGTGACCCCTAAATAGGCGGAGATAGCCGCAGGTACGGATAATTCACGTTCATTATGCTTTTTGCTGACTAAAATAATACCAACAACCGCTGATCCCTGAGCAATATTGGATAATGCAATAATAGGCCAAATCGGTGTTCCACCTATACTTTGAACCATCTGCATATCTATAGCTAATGTAGTTTGATGGATACCGGTAATCACCAACGGCGCGTAAAAGAATCCAAATAAAGCTGCCCCAACAGGAGCAAAACTTCCGGTCATCAACGCCTTAACAACCCAAGCTACTCCATCGCCAAGTAACCGACCAAATGGCCCAATAAGGCTATGTGCTAAAAAGGTTGCCAATATTAACGAGACGACCGGAACAATAACTAAATAGAGATAACTAGGAACCACCCGCTTTAACTGAACTTCAATCCACCCCAAAGTAATACCCGCCAAAAGTGACGGAATAACCTGCGCCTGATAACCCACTTTTCCAATTGTGAACAAGCCAAAATTCCATAACTCAGGGATTTGTTGCCCTAAGTGATAAGCGTTCATTAATTGCGGCGAAACCAATGTTATTCCCAATATAATGCCTAATATCGGTGTTCCACCCATCATCCTAACCGCCGACCAACAAATACCCACTGGCAGATAGAAGAATATTGCCTCTCCTAACAACCATAAAAAATCATATATCGTTTTCCAAACGGGATACATTTGAGCTAAAGTTTTACCTTCGCTAAAAGGAATATCACCAATAATATTACGGAAACCTAGAACAAGCCCGCCGCTAATTAATGCAGGTAAGAGAGGAAAAAATATTTCCGCAAACTTAGAAATGAAGCGCTCTTGCCATTTCATATTTTGCTTTTCAACCTGTTGTTTATCTTTTTTATTCAGTTCAGATTGACCAAGACAACTATTTAAAACCTGATAATAATCACCAACATTCGTGCCTATCACTACCTGAAATTGCCCTGCATTGGTAAAACAGCCTTTAACCATCGGTAAATTTTTTATCTCATCTGGCTTGGCTTTAACTGGTTCTACTAATACAAACCTCAATCGGGTAATACAATGAGTTACACTGGCTATATTTTCACAACCACCGATTAATGTAATTAGTTTTTCTATATCTTTAGAATTTATTTTGTTTTTCATAATAGCCAGTCATCATAAGTGAATATCAATTACTAATTAGCATGCTTAGTAAACTAATTTCATCCTAATATCATTTGCTTATGCTTGTCATGGGAACGTTCCCAAAAATGGGTTGAAGATCACATTGAGACAGCAATATTTCTTATTTTTAAGCCAACTTACTCGGAATGATTACTTGTTGTTTGGCGTATTGGCGATTTATTTGCGCGATTAATTGACCGGCTGCATATTTACCTGCCTCACTATAACCCAAGTCAATAGAAAGCGTGTTAGGGTATAAAAAATTCAATAAAGACGTATTACCAATGCTACCTATTTGTATATCTTCCCGATTATTCTGCTGCAAATATTTATATGCACCTAAAGCCAAACTATCGGTTGCACAGATTAAAGCTGTTGTTTTCTCTCTCAATACCTTATTAACATGCTGAAACCCACTCTGATAGCTTAAATCACATTGAACAGAAAGCGGGCGCAAATCTTTCTGTTCACAGCAAGCCAGATAGGATTGATGGCGAAGCAAACCTGTTGTGGTATCACAATCGTCTACGCCGAGAAAACTGATATTTCTGTGCCCCTGCCGATAGAATTCATTCATCAATAAACGGACAGCGCCAATATCGTCATAACATACAGAAGAAAAACCGGTATATTCACGGGCAAATACCACTATTTTGTCACGCCAAGGGCAGAGAAGCTCTTCTGGCAATCCGGTAAAACCGAACAAAATAATGCCATCTGCATGACGTAATGCCAACTGACGTAGATGTTCCTGTAATAGCAGTGGATCAAAATTACTTTCCATAATAATCGGATCGTAACCATGCTGGTAAAACAGAGGCAACATAGTACTTATCGATAAATTCTCTGAAAAAGATCCCAGACGCGACACAATTAAAGCAATAATTTTGTCACTTTTTACTCGCATCGCTCTTGCTGACTTAGATGGAATAAAATTATTTTGTTGAATAATCGCTTCAACTCTTTCACGTACTTGTGGACTTACGCTATTTTCATTGTTTAATACCCGCGAGACTGTTGATTTACCGACATTAGCCAAGCGAGCGATATCTTTTATTGTTAATTTATTCGACATGATATCTCATAAAAATATTATTGAGGTCTTTAGTTTCTTACAAAAATATTGTAAGAAACTAAGTGCCTGTCCCAATAGGCGTAATTATTGCAGGCCATTCTTATAAATGAACAGTGAACACGGACAGCACGGAAAAACCGGAGCGTACACGTAGTACGTGAGGATGACTCGCTCCGCTCGCCCTACGGGCCGCACTAACGTGCGTTCAATGTCTGAGCACTGCCCAAGTTCGCTCTTTATGGCAAAGAACGGCAAATAAAATAGCCTTATTGGGATAGGCAGTAAATTTATATTGTTAATAATTATAAGCTTTAACCTGTGGTCGCAAGAAGATAGCAGGAAAAGCAACCAAAGCCATCATCCAGAAAATGCCACTGTGCAGATAATCATACATAAATCCGGCAATTACCGTCATGACAGCGATACCGCCCCCCATCGCCAATGCGGAATAAGCCGCTTGCAAACGCACAATTTCTCCTTCCTTTCTCGAACCGATAAAACGCATCGCTGCCAAATGGCAGACAGTGAACGTACCACAATGCAAGATTTGAATGATGATCAACACCGGTAATGAGGTGAATGTTCCCATCAATCCCCAGCGAACAACACCACAGATACCAGAAAGCAGCAGAAGATTACGGGCGCTCCAGCGTCGAAATAATTTATTACTCAGAGTAAAAATAATCACTTCAGCCACTACGCCCAATGACCAGAGATAACCGATTACCGAGGCAGAATAACCCGCGTTTCCCCAGTAAATTGCGCTGAAACTGTAATATCCCGCGTGGGCGCCCTGCAATAAAGCCACACATAACAGGAATCGACGTACCGATTTTTCAGACAACAACTGTTTAAATGACACGACATCCACTTTAGCGGATTTGGCTTCACCAACCGGCATGATAGAGGGCCGAAGTAATGTCACCAATAACGTAGAGAAGACGCTAAACAATATCGTGATGAGGATGGCACGATGTCCCCAAACAGAGATTAATTCCCCAGTTAATGCTGAACTGATAATAAAGGCAATTGAACCCCAAACCCGTATTTTGCCGTAATCAAAAGGAAATTGCTTTTGCCATGTTCCCGCCAACGCATCACTCAATGGCATCATCGGCGAAAAAAATAGGTTGAAACCAATCATGACAAATAGGAGCCATGCCCAATGATTTCCTAATGTAAAACCAACAACGAAAATAAAGGTTATCAATGCTGATATACGCAGTGCAGAAATAAGTTTTGCGGGATCTTTAACTGTAGGCGCAATCAATAAACTGCCTAAAAAACGGGAAATTAAGCCTACACCTAATATAACCCCGATCATATCGTGCTCTATACCTTCACCCTGGAGCCAGGTTGCCCAGAAAGGTAAAAATATCCCGTAAGAAAAGAAATATGTGAAGTAATCTAACGCCAGCCAGCGCGTCGATTGAATAACCATTAGTCCCCCTGGTAAAAAATGCAAAAAACCCGCCCTTAACTAACTTAGTTAGCTCAAGAAATTAGATATTGAGAGTTATCTTGAAATGGATATTCCCCAAGGAATATCCACACATCACTCTTCAATTTCTCACTTAAGCAAACAATGTTAGCCGGAGCAGGTTTTATACCCGTCATCTTTCAAGTTGCCTCTTTGTTGGCTGCGCTCACTCACCCCGGTCACATAGTTCCCTATGCTCCCGGGAATTCGCTCCCTTGCCGTCGCGATGCATCTTGAAATCCATAGGGTATATAATGATTTATTGAAATTTTAATTTATGCGTAAACCGGATATTTTGCGCAAATAGTCAAAACTTTCTGCTTAATGGCTTCAATGGTCGCTTCATCATTGATGTTGTCCAATACATCACACATCCAGCCAGCCAATTCACGTGCTTCAGCTTGCTTAAAGCCACGACGGGTAATCGCAGGCGTACCGATACGCACACCAGAAGTCACAAATGGGCTCTTCGGATCATTAGGCACACTATTTTTGTTTACCGTGATATTTGCACGACCCAACGCAGCATCAGCATCTTTACCCGTGATGTTTTTATCAACCAAATCCAACAGGAACAGGTGATTTTCCGTACCACCAGATACCACTTTGTAACCACGTGCCAAAAACACTTCAACCATAGCTTTCGCGTTATCAGCCACCTGATGTTGATACGCTTTGAATTCTGGCTCCATTGCTTCTTTCAATGCCACCGCTTTACCTGCAATAACATGCATCAGCGGCCCACCCTGACAACCAGGGAACACAGAAGAATTCAGTTTCTTATACAGCTCTTCGTCGCCGCCTTTCGCCAGAATCAAACCACCACGTGGGCCGGCCAGTGTCTTATGGGTCGTGGTCGTAACGATGTGAGCATGAGGAACCGGGTTCGGGTACACGCCTGCGGCGATCAAACCAGCAACATGCGCCATATCAACGAACAGATAAGCACCAATGCTGTCTGCAATTTCACGCATTTTTGCCCAGTCAACCACACCGGAGTAAGCCGAGAAACCACCGATAATCATTTTTGGCTGGTGTTTTTGAGCTTGTGCCGCGATATCGTCATAATCGATTTTACCGCTCTCATCGATGCCATAAGGCACAACGTTATATAACTTACCAGAGAAGTTAACTGGAGAGCCGTGAGTCAAATGACCGCCATGCGCCAAATTCATCCCCAGAACCGTATCGCCCGGTTGCAATAAAGTCATATAAACTGCCGCATTCGCCTGAGAACCAGAGTGTGGCTGAACGTTGGCATAATCAGCGCCAAACAGCGCCTTCGCACGATCGATAGCTAATTGTTCAACAACATCTACATATTCACAGCCACCGTAGTAGCGTTTACCCGGATAACCTTCAGCATATTTGTTAGTAAGTTGAGAGCCTTGTGCCTGCATAACTCTTGGGCTGGTATAGTTTTCAGAAGCGATTAACTCAATATGTTCTTCCTGACGAACAACTTCCTGCTCCATCGCCTGCCATAGTTCGGGATCATAACTAGCAATATTCATTTCACGCTTTAACATTGGGTTCTCCTGACTCAGCTAACTTCTCTTCAAAAACACCCCAAGGGGCCGAATGGCACACAGTGTAAACCCTTTTCACCGAATGAGATAGTCTTGACAAAATATTTTACGCAAACGATTGCATATCTATTGCAAGCGAGGTATCGGCGCTAAATAGCATAATGAAAATTGCGCTGTATTTTTCCTCTTCGTCGGAATTTATGACCTAAAATAAACAATTACTTAGGGTAAATATCTTTTAGGCATGTTTTTCTCACCATAAAGACCGCCTTCTATATTTACAAAACCCCAAAAAGGGTATAAGTTGTATTTAAAATATATGTTATAACTTTCATTACCCACTTGAAAGAAATTCAGGAGCTTCACCATGCTGGATAGCCAAACTATTGCAACTGTCAAATCAACTATTCCCCTCCTTTCCGCCACTGGTCCAAAACTGACAGCACACTTCTATGAACGGATGTTTAAACATAACCCTGAGCTGAAAAATATTTTTAATATGAGCCATCAACTTAATGGCGATCAACGTGAAGCCTTGTTCAATGCGATCTGCGCCTATGCAGCCAATATTGATAACTTAGAGGTGCTACTACCGGCAGTGGAAAAAATCGCTCATAAACACGCTAGTCTGAATATTCAACCAAAGCATTATCAAATTGTCGGTACTCATCTGTTGGCAACATTGGATGAAATGTTCCAGCCGGGAAATGAAATTCTGGATGCCTGGGGAAAAGCTTATGGCGTACTCGCTGATGTTTTTATCAATCGCGAAGAGCAAATCTATCATAACGGCGAATCAACCGATGGCGGTTGGCGTGGTTTGCGCCCATTCCGTATCAACCGGAAAGAGCTAAAAAGCGATGTCATTTGCAGCTTTGAATTTGTCCCACAAGATGGCGGGAAAGTGATGGATTACAAACCTGGTCAGTATCTGAGCATTTATCTGGAAGATAATAGTTTTGCTAACCGAGAAATTCGCCAGTATTCATTGACGGCGGCGCCAAACGGTTCCAGCTACCAGATTGCAATTAAACGTGAGCCGCAAGGAACTGTTTCCAACCATATGCACGATAAGATGCAAGAAGGCGATACCGTCTGGCTAGCCGCCCCACGCGGTGATTTTTTCCTTGATATTAAACCAGAAACGCCGGTTACATTGATTTCTGCCGGCGTTGGCTTGACTCCCATGATGAGTATGTTGCATCACCTCCACCAGCAAAACCATAATAGCCAAATTAATTGGTTACATGCAGCGGAACATGGCGGCCATCACGCGTTTAGCAATGAAGTCACAACAATGGCGCAAGCAATGCCAAATTTTGCTAGCACAATTTGGTACCGTGAACCAAGGGATGAAGATCAACAAGGTATTCATTATCAACATAAAGGTTTTATGGATCTGACAGTTCTGAATGAAGCGTTGAAAACAGAAGAAATGCATTTCTATTTCTGTGGTCCAGTTCCCTTCATGCAATATGTAGCGAAACAGTTATTGGATATGGGAATTGATCAACAATTTATTCACTATGAATGTTTTGGTCCACATAAAGTGATTTAAATTTTCAGCTTAATATTAAAAATGTTATGCGGCGATAATAGCCAATATAGCGAACTAAACAAAAACTATATTTAATTTATAGGCTCTAATATTCATGTGTATTGAATGTATTTAATGTGGCTGAAAAAACCAATTCATTACTATTTTAGATGACTTTATGGAGTTTATTTATCATGGAGCCCGTCCTATTGGACGTCAGCTCCATTGATTTCAAAAGTCATGGGTAAGTTTACTCTGACTAGCAATTAATTTTGCTCCACAAGCTGTTTGCATTCCTTCAAGCGCAATAGGTTTTCCTTTATATTTTAAAGAGCCAGAACCCTGAATAATAGGAAATACACCTTTACATTGAGGACACTCGACCAAATCTTCTTGACCTGCTATAGGAACACCATTGTGAGTATATTCATCAATAGCGGTAATAACCTTACCGCCATGATCTGTTGTATCACCTAATAGAATAACCGCTTTTGACATGAAAGTTCTCCCTCGTTTTTCGATTGGTAAATAACATCATTTTCCCATTAAACTTCGGTAATTAATGGTAATAATCCCAGATTTACCAATTGAATTTCAACATCATTGGATTTATCAATATCATCCTGATTTCTTCCATCAAAAATTCCTTTTTTGGTGATAATTAGAGTGCCGATCTGTTCATTATTCTGGTACACAGGGAGCACATCTTCCGCCATAGGCAGATAGGATTTATCAATAATACGGGGCTGGTAAAGCATCCAACCAACACTGAGGCGATCAGGGAAAACTTGTTTGCCTTTTAAGGTATATTCATTCGACTCTACCTGAATATTCGATGAATTACGGCTCAAGGCCAAATAGCTAACCAAATTAATTAACCTCAATACATCAAGCTGATGACTGTCAATATTTAGATTCAATTGCAGCCAAACCCAGTTAGGACGAACACTTGGCATTTTGCTATAATCTATGCCACTAGATAATTCATCCTTTTCACCATCCCATATACCAGTAATAAGAGCCGGAAAATTTTTCTTGTAATCTTTTTCGAAACTTTTTATAGCAACTCCAGTTGGCCCCTGCTCATCAAACACAACATGTTGCAGAGCCTGCTTTCGGGAGTAACCAGTTAAATACCAAGTCTTTTTCTGCCCAAAAAAGATGTCAATTTGCCGTGTGATATTAAATAAGTCTATTAATGCCGTATTAGCGGTAATGGTTTCCTGCTGTTGATAATATACATTGATTTCTAAACGGATTATCGCCATGTTGACCTCGGATTAAACTAAATTATCGCAGGGGGTATAGTGGACACTGATATTTTTATATTTACTAAATAGTACCTTAAAATATCCATAACTGATGGGCTGTAAAAAGTGCCATTCCACGAAAGGTGTTCCTTCTAGCGCATCACAAACCATTTGATGCCTTTCTGCTTGATTCCTAGCTGAATAACTGCCCGTCCACCATCTTTTAGGTTTATTATCCTTAAAAAACTGGTCATATCGCGCTTTAGCCTCCAGAAATAAGCAATACGCTGGCCGCCAGCCATCAAAGGTCACTTTTAAACATTGAAACTCCTGCATCATTTGTGTGGCCGGGTCATATTTAGTTTTAGCAATAAATCGCTGATAGTTAATCGTGATGGCGCTCCAGCGACTAACTTTACGATACTTTTCACTCGTCACCGGAATAGCCAGGCAAGCCTGACACTCTTTTTTAGTTTCCTTTTTTTCACACTCTTCCGTCTTAGACTGTGCTTTAGTCTGAACCGCACTGGTATCAACGGATTCCTCCCCTAAATCATCGTCCTCCCAAAAATCCGCATAGGCTTCGGCACTCCAGACAATATTTCGATCTTCGTCGGTGATTTCAGGGCTTATCACAAAATCCGTTTTCTTATGGTGAATGTCGTCATCGTCTATAACGGATTTATCTTTACCCGCTTCCATGATGCCGACTGCAATTAATACCCCGGCACAAGCGCTGGCGACATATTCAGCCGCACCCACTGCAACAGGGGCTAATAAGGGTATTGGCATATTAATTTCTCCTGTTCATCTTATTTTTTTGCAATAATAGGCACACCATTGTGAGTATATTCATCAATAGCGGTAATAACCTTACCGCCATGATCTGTCGTATCACCTAACAGAATAACCGCTTTTGACATAAAAGTTCTCTCTCGTTTTTCGATTGGTAAATAACATCATTCCCCCATTAAACTTCGGTAATTAATGGCAGTAATCCCAAGTTCACCAATTGAATTTCAATATCATTGGATTTATCAATATCATCCTGATTTCTTCCATCAAAAATTCCTTTTTTGGTAATAATCAACGTGCCAACCTGTTCATTATTTTGATACACAGGGAGCACATCCTCCGCCATAGGCAGATAGGATTTATCAATAATGCGGGGCTGGTAAAGCATCCAGCCGACACTGAGGCGATCAGGGAAAACTTGTTTGCCTTTTAAGGTATAGCCGTTAGTTTCTACTTGAATATAAGGAAAATCACGACTGGTCGCTAAGTATTTAACTAAATCAATTAATCGGGATAGACTAAGCTGACTAGTATCAGTCGTTAAATTTAATACTAACCAAACCCAATTGGGACGAAAAGTTGATGATTTAAAGTAATCAATTCCACTATCCAATTCATCCTTTTCACCATCCCATATACCAGTAATAAGAGCAGGAAAATTTTTCCTATAATCTTTTTCAAAACTTCTTATGGCAACTTCAGTTGGCCCCTGCTCATCAAATACAATATGTTTCAAGGCATCTTTACGGGAATATCCCTTTAAGAACCAGTTTTTTTTCTGTCCCAGAAAGATATCTATTTGTCGAGTAATATGAAACAAATCTATCAATGCGATATTAGGAGTAATGTTTTCTTGTTGCTCATAACGTACATTAAATTTTATATGAATTATTGCCATGTTAACCTCGTGTTAAACTAAACTGTCGCAAGGGGTATAGTGAACACTGATATTTTTATATTCACCGAACAATATCTTAAAATAGCTAGAACTGACAGGTTGTAAAAAATGCCATTCCACCTGGGGAGTATTTTCCAATGCATCACAAACTACTTGATGTCTGCGTGCTTGGCCTTTAGCGGAATAAATTCCCTGCCACCAATTTTTAGGATTTCCTTCACTATTAAAAAATTGATCATACCGAGCCTTGGCCTCTAGAAATAAGCAATATGCTGGCCGCCAGCCATCAAAGGTGACTTTCAGGCACTGAAACTCCTGGATCATTTGTGTGGTCGGGTCATATTTAGTTTTAGCAATAAATCGCTGATAGTTAATCGTGATGGCGCTCCAACGACTAACTTTACGATACTTTTCACTCGTCACCGGAATAGCCAGGCAAGCCTGACACTCTTTTTTAGTTTCCGTTTTTTCACACTCTTCCGTCTTAGACTGTGCTTTAGTCTGAACTGCACTGGTATCAACGGATTCCTCCCCTAAATCATCGTCCTCCCAAAAATCCGCATGCGCTTCGGCGCTCCAGACGATATTTCGATCTTCGTCGGTGATGTCAGGGCTGATTACAAAGTCCGTTTTTTTATGTCGAATGTTGTCATCGTCTATCACGGATTTATCTTTACCCGCTTCCATGATACCGACTGCAATTAATACTCCAGCACAGGCGCTGGCGACATATTCAGCCGCACCCACTGCAACAGGGGCTAATAAGGGTATTGGCATATTAACGTCTCCTGTTTATCTTATTTTTTGCAATACAAAGAATATCTTTAAACTGTTGTTCGGATTTCTGATCAGGAGATTCCAAAGCAGACTTGATTGACGAGGCATGCTGAAAATCAGGATTAAATGCGACCAGAGATAAATAGGCTTGAATCAAGTATTTATCCTGAAAGTTTAACGTCAGCAAATAATCATAAGCAGCCATTAGCCGCTCGTTCAGCGAAGATGGAGAAGGAATTAAATCCGCATGTTTGGCAAGAAGTTCAGCTTGTATACGATCAATAACCGTCTGTTTTTCCAATCTGGTGATAATATCAAACTGTTCCTGAGTCAATTCAATCATAATGGAGCTCCTGACACCGAATAATAAGTGGTATGGTATTGATAAACCCATTTATCAATACCATGCGTAAATGCAGACAATTGCTCATGGCTAAAAATGTCACTGATGCGATGCAAAATACGGGGATCATAAAAACGTAGCAGTGCCGTCTGTTTTGTCGGCAGTTGAATATTCAAATATGGCACAAGATGGTGGGTCAACTTATCTAATGATAGAGCGGTTAACAGCCATGATACTGCCGGATATGTTTCTTCAAGAGTTGATAATTTATCTTGCCACTGATGAGCATATTCCATATCAAACAGCCACGGGCCTGCAAACGCAACTTTTGAATCTGGATAGTGCCGGAATAGTGGGTTGTTGACACCCACGATATAATTAATTTCTTCACCAAAACAGCGCTCATACTGCAAACCACTCACCAACGCATAAAGCCGAACGCCGGGATGTTCTTTCTGATAATTAACCAGTTTTTCGCTTAATTCAGGTGTCATAATTACCCCCGGATAACGGTTATTGCTTCTTCAAGCTCAGCTTTCATCAAACAACTGAGACAAATTTCTTTAAGTGGTGCTTTAGCAACAGGAGTGGATATTTCAGCACTGACCTGTTTCAGTTTATCCAGCATATCCGGCAACTTTCCTCCCCAACCCGAACCTGTGCCCGGTGTTCCACTGGCAAAACTAATCCCGGCACTACTGCTGATACCACTGGCATCAATTTTAATAAAATGCCCCGCAGCCTGTAAGGTGAGCTCGCTGCCGGCATCAATAACCACCTTCGCCCCGGAACTGAGATGAATTTCATTTCCACTTTGTACCAACAACGCATCGTCAGCTTTGATATGAAGTTTTTGCCCGGTTGAAACGGAAATATCATGCTTCGCCAGAACACGATATTCATTATCAACACGTAAGTGGGCGTCGTGTTTAATATGATGAGTCCGATTATGTGCAATATTGACCATTTCATCGTTTAAAATCTCAGTTTTCATATTCTTCTGAGCATGAATATAGATTTCTTCATCGCCTTTATCATCGTCAAAACGCAGTTCATTAAACCCTTCCCCTTTATGGGTTTTTGATCGGATTAACATTTGCGTTTTTGCCATCGGTAAACGGTTCGGTGGGATATTGACGGCATTATAGGTTCGTCCAGTAATAATCGGCTGGTCAGGATCGCCATGCATAAAATCAACCAATACTTCCTGACCAACACGCGGGATGGTAATCATTCCCCAACCGTGTCCAGCCCAAGCTTGGCTAACTCTTATCCAGCAAGAACTTTGATCATTAAGCTTGCCATACCGATCCCAGGCAAATTGCACCCGTACCCGTCCATATTCATCACAAAATATTTCTTCTCCCTCTGGACCCACCACGGTGGCAATTTGCAGGCCATCAATATGTGGCTTGGGGTAAGGCAAGGGACGCCATACCCGGTTGGGACTACCAAAGGTAAAACCATTCGTCAAAGTCGTCCCTCTGCGATCAAAATGAGATTCATCTGCTTGAGGTTGATGGCCACGGTGAGTAATTTGGATTATTTGCCACGGTGCATTAAATTTTTCTTTCGGATGATCGGTAAGCGTAAACCACATGCCCGGCAAGAGAGCAAAACTGTCACTCTGCCCACTGCCGAGCAAAGCATCATTACGCAATGCCTCCAACCGATATTGGCTTATCCGTTGCCCATTTCCATCTTTATAACGTCCGGGAAAGTCATAGTAATAGTAGCTATTTAAATCCGAACGCTGATTATTGATGTACCTATGGTTCTCATGGAATTGAAAATCAGCATACCACCGGGGATGTTTAAATGTGTAATCTCTCACCGAAACTTCAGCAATGCCCACCCTTTCCCCCCAACGAAACTGGCTGATGCAACACTGGTTGCCTGTGGCATCAAGTTCTGGGTTGTAGGGCAGTGAAAGAGAGCCATTCTTGGCATAAGAGTCGACAAAAACCATTGTCGGCTCGCCCTTACCCTGATCAAAGTAATAGTAATAAAAGATCCCTTCATCAGCTAACAGACGCTGTAAAAAAGCCAAATCACTCTCATCGTACTGAACACAGAATTCCCGCGCTGGATGTTCATAACGCAATAGACAAGAGAATTGACGAATGCCATTTTCTTTCAATAGCCTATCAATAATATCGGCAACGGATTTATTCTGAAAAATACGGGAGTTAACCCGCAATCCGGCACGCCACAAGGAAGGATGGAGGGTCAGGTAGTAACAACTACGATAACGGCCCGTTGTTTCCTGCACAAAATGAGTCACAATCCCAGTGATATAACGCTCAGGCTGCCCGTCACGATAAACGGTCAATGTAGCGTATTTATCCAGAACATCCGCAAAATCAATGTCTGGATTGGCACAAGTTAGTGTGGCTTGCAAACTGAATAGCGTTGACAAGGCTTCATTCAGTGTAAATTCAACCACAGCAAAAGTTTTCACAGGGAGATTACCGGCTGTGAGAGTAAAAACAAGTCCGGTTCGTTCCACATTAAGATCATTAACCATAAGCATTATTACCTATAATTGAGTTGTCAGTCCGCAATATACCCACACGAAATGATCACAAAAGAATCAATTATGATATTTTTTAATCAATCAGGCAATAAGATCATAAGAAAATATGATGAAATACAACATTGGCGCCACAGTGGAGTTTGGTAACTTTCAAACGAACTTTCCGCAACTCTGTTATCATCCATATCCCAAACAGCGCCATGTGGCATAGAATGCTTTGATTATCTCAGGAACCATCTTTAATCGGTTTTTTAAAGATAGCCTTAAATTCTCCCAATAAATTTAAATTGATAATAGCCATTAAGGTTAGATGATTGATTTAAAACACATTCAGTAATTTACAAAAGATAAATTTATTTATCAAAACGGCATACGGCCACCTTGAGAATAATTAATTTATACTGTATTTTCAAATAATTATTTAATTAACCACATCCCTGATTATGGCTGATTAATATATTTATCTAATCTTTATATTATATTGACAGGGGTTTTACTCCACTCTCAATATTTTCTATATTAGCCAATATCTTAATTCTGAATGCCAATATCCTATTTTGCTTTAGCGATTACCTATCGAAAACTCCGGCGATTTTTATCGAGGGTGACCATAGCTTTTTTCCGCCTATCACCACCCTCAAAATTTAAATTGGATTAAATCGCCTCTTCGTCCTGCTCACCGGTACGAATACGTACAACACGCGCCACATCGAATACAAATATTTTACCATCGCCGATTTTTCCGGTCTGTGCAGTCTGCATAATAGTTTCAACACAAGTATCGACAATATCATCTGGCACGACAATTTCGATTTTCACTTTTGGCAGAAAATCCACCATATATTCCGCACCGCGATACAGTTCGGTATGTCCTTTCTGGCGCCCAAAACCTTTTACCTCGGTTACCGTCATTCCGGTGATACCCACTTCCGCCAGAGCTTCACGCACATCATCCAGCTTGAAAGGTTTGATAATCGCATCAATCTTTTTCATGAAGTTTTCCTGTTGTTACCAATTTTTACGGCCGAAACCAGAGGTAATCGGGTAACGTCTGTCTTTACCAAAATTACGGTGCGTAATACGCGGACCCACCGGAGCTTGACGACGTTTATATTCGTTAATATCAACCAAACGAACAACTTTGCGTACAATCTGCTCATCAAACCCCGCTGCCGCCAGCTCATCAACCGACTTATCCTGTTCCACATAACCTTCCAGAATATCATCCAGAATGTCATAAGGCGGTAAACTGTCCTGATCAAGCTGCCCAGGCGCCAATTCTGCCGATGGCGGACGATCAATGACTCTTTGAGGTATCGCCGGCGAAACAGTATTACGATATTTTGCTAATTCAAATACCAACGTTTTCGGTACATCTTTCAGCGCATTAAAACCACCCGCCATATCACCATATAATGTGGAATATCCCACCGCTGATTCACTCTTATTACTGGTCGTCAGCACCAGACGATGGCGTTTATTAGACATCGCCATCAGAATAACGGCACGACAACGCGCCTGTAAATTCTCTTCGGTGGTGTCTTTGGCCGTACCCGCAAATAGCGGTTCAAATTGTGCCATAAATGCATCAAACATCGGTTCGATCGATACCACATTAAACTCAACGCCCAACATATCAGCTTGTTCTTTAGCATCTTCTATACTCATTTCAGATGTATAGCGAAATGGCATCATAACAGCCTGAACATGATCTTTACCCAATGCATCAACAGCAATTGCCAACGTTAAACCAGAGTCAATTCCCCCGGATAAGCCTAACAACACGCCTTGAAAACCATTTTTGCGCACGTAATCATGCACTGAAAGGACTAATGCCTGATATACCTGTTGCAATGGCGGTAATTCAAGCGCCGGATTAACCATAGGTTCAATCTTTAATTCATTAAAGCGGCATTGTTGGATTTGTTCATTAAATGCGGCTAGCCGGTGAGTCACTTCACCATTTGCATTAAAAACTTTAGAACAGCCATCGAAAATCAGCTCATCCTGACCACCAACCTGATTAAGATAAATCATGGATAAATCTGTACGTTGGCAATGTTCTCTAATCAGTTCATAACGAATATAAGGTTTTTCACGATTATATGGAGAAGCATTAATAGAAAGAATTAAGTCTGCACCGGCCTGTTTTAAGGCATCAATCGGTTCATCAAACCATAAATCTTCACAAATTAATAAGCCGAGATTGTAGCCCTTAAATGGCACAACACAGCTTTGATCGCCCGCTTTAAAATAGCGTTTTTCATCAAAAACACCATAATTTGGTAACCGTTGTTTGAAATAACGGGCCAAAATTTTCCCTTGCCAGAATAAGGAAAGCGCGTTGTAAATCTCCCCGTCCTGCTCCCAAGGATGACCAACTAAAATAGCCGTTTGACAACTGGCCGCCTGTAAACGCGCTAATTGCTCACGGCAACGCTGATGAAAATCAGCCCGGAATAATAGATCTTCTGGAGAATAACCGGATATCGCCAGTTCAGAAAACATCACCAAATCAGCACCTTGTTGCTGTTGTTCCTGTACTGTCTGCAACATACGTTCACAGTTGCCTTCAATGTCGCCAATCATCCAATTAAGCTGTGCAAGGGCAATATTAAGAGTACGGCTCATAAAATTTGGCTCTCCCAAGCCACCAATCTTTATACCAGTGTAAAAACTTCCTGAGCAGCAGAAAAGTTATTCTTTAAAATCATTCGCATCCAATTCATGGCGCGCCAGTAATTTGTAGAATTCAGTCCGGTTACGTCCCGCCATACGCGCCGCATGAGTCACATTCCCTTTGGTCATTTGCAGTAATTTACGCAGATAATTCAGTTCAAACTGATTTCTGGCTTCTACAAACGTGGGTAACGCTGTATTTTCCCCTTCCAGCGCCTGCATAACCAAGGCTTCACTAATAACCGGCGCGGTAGTGAGCGCAACACACTGTTCAATCACATTAACAAGCTGACGCACATTGCCAGGCCAACTTGCCGCCATCAGGCATTTCATGGCATCAACGGAGAAACTACGGACAAAAGGTTTATGGCGCTTCGCTGATTCACGCAACAGATGATTCGCCAATAAAGGAATATCTTCAACCCGGCCATTCAAAGCTGGAATTTTCAAGTTCACCACATTTAGGCGGTAATAGAGATCTTCGCGAAACTCATTTTTTGCCATTGCCTTCGGTAAATCACGGTGAGTCGCGGAGATAATCCGTACATCAATATCCAGATCGCGGTTACTTCCGAGCGGGCGTATTTTACGTTCCTGCAATACCCGCAATAATTTAACCTGCAAAGCCAGCGGCATATCGCCGATTTCATCAAGAAACAGCGTTCCCCCTTGTGCAGTAAGGAACAGCCCTTCACGGCTACTGACCGCGCCGGTAAATGCCCCTTTGGCATGACCAAACAGTTCTGACTCAAGGAGTTGTTCCGGCAAAGCACCACAGTTAATCGCGATAAATGGTTTTTTCGCCCGAGGGCTGGCGCGGTGAATTGCCTGGGCTAACACTTCCTTCCCGGTACCGCTCTGACCGTTGATCAGCACGCTTACATCAGATTGCGCGACCATTCGCGCCTGCTCCAACAAACGCAACATAACAGGACTGCGGGTAACTATCTGCTCCCGCCATTGTTCATCACTGGCGGGCGTGGTTAACGCCAATGCGCCATCAATCGCTTTATAAAGCGCATCCCGATCAACCGGTTTAGTCAGAAAACTAAAAACCCCCTGTTGAGTGGCCGCCACTGCCTCTGGAATTGAACCATGAGCCGTCAGAATAATAACCGGCATGCCCGGTTGTTGTTTCTGGATTTCAGCGAACAGCGCCATACCATCCATTTCATCCATACGCAGGTCGCTGATCACCAAATCGATTTTTTCTTTAGTCAACAGTTTCAACGCTTCACCGCCACTTTCTGCGGTTGTGACACGAAAACCTTCACTGGTAAGACGCATTCCCAACAATTTCAACAAACCAGGATCGTCATCAACCAGAAGAAGATGGGCTGGCTTACGCGCTGTCATGGTGCTGCTCCTTTATCTGATTCAGAGGTATTGTTTGGCGTACTGTTTTTGTTGTTAGGTAATGCCGGCGTCGCTGGCGTTTCAGCATGTTTATCTGAATTGCCTGATCCAGCACTTCCCTGATTTTGCTTACGGGAAGAGAGCTGACGCTCAATATCTGTCAGGTTTTCCAGTTTACGCGAAGTTTCTTGTAGCTCAAATTCCAACCGTGCGCGACTTTCACGCAGACGATCAAGTTTATTATCCGTATCTGCCTGTAATTTTTGGAATCTTGCCCGCTCCTCAGCCACGGCAATTTGCTGAACCTGCTGTTCGCGCCATAACTGTAATAACGACCGCAATGAATCTGGGAATTTCAGCCGATATTTGTTGAGATTTTCAACTATTTTCCGACGCTCAGACAGCGTAGGCCCGGCACTGTTAAGTAAGATACTTTGTTTAAACGCCATATCCCAAGTACCCGGAAGCGTGTATTTCGCCATATTACGTGCTTTCGCTGATGTCAGACGATCTGAACAGCTCATCAATCGCAACCAGTAAAGCGCATTCTCAATCGACGACGTCGTCTCTAAATCCCACATTAACTCACACTCTGCAATGCGGTAATCCGTTATCCGTTGCTCTGGTATTACCATTTGCGTCACTGCCGTCAAATTATTATTAACCGGATTTTTGACGCAACCCGCCAATAAAAAAGCGACGAAGATCAACAGCATCATGCCAAAACCCCAAACTGAAACTCGTGGTAATAACAATCTGGCAACCAACACGTTTTTCCCAGGTTGTACTGCAATATTCTGCCGATCCGTCTTTTGTACAAAACGGTAAGTAGACCTGTTATGCATTATTTATTCATTCTCAGCAGCTAATGGCAATTTAATACGAAAACATACGTCAGCAAATTCGCTCTGAATTAATATCAGTTCGCCCCCCATACGCTTAATACAATCCTGCGCAATACTTAGCCCAAGACCGCTGCCTTTCACGGCACCTTTACGCTGGAGCGTTCCCTGATAGAACGGTTCAAAAATCATACTGCGTTCCGATTCAGGAATTGGCGTACCTGTATTAGCAACATTAATCTGAACATATTTGCCAACCTGACGACTTGAAACCCAGATGTTACCGGATTCGGCGCCATAGTGCACCGCATTAGAGTAGAGATTATCGATAACCCGCATTAATAACGTAGGCTCTGCCCATAAAATATCAGCATCAAGCTGAGTTTCCGTCCGAATATTCTTCGATCTCGCAGGTAAGCTGTGGGATAAAACCACTTCATTAACAATTTCCCGCAGAGAAATCTGCTGTTGCTCCGTCGGGCCATCCGCCAGTTTACGGTTATAATCCAATAATTGCTCGATCAATTGCTGTAAATGTTTACTACTATTATCAAGAATAGCAACCACTTCTTGCTGATCGGCCGTTAATGGCCCTGCCACTTCATCAGCCAGTAATTCTGTTCCTTCCCGCATACTTGCCAGCGGTGTTTTCAGTTCATGGGAAATATGACGTAAAAACTCATGGCGCTGTGATTCCAGCCAGGCTAAACGTTCACTAAGCCAGATAATTCGCTGTGCTAAAGAACGGAGTTCTCGCGGCCCCTTAAAAGAATCTATACGCACGCCCAATGATTGCCCTTCCCCTAATCGGTTAATCATGCGCTCAATCCCTTTAACCGGCCCGATAATCATGCGAGTAAATAACGCGACCAATAACGCACTCAGTAGAAATAAAATAAGACTCTGCCAGCCAAAAAATTGCCCTTTTTCAGCAATATCTCTCTGTAGCTGTTCTCCCCGGCTGAAAATAATATCACGGGTAGCCTGTACCATCTGGCTATTAGCATTGGAGAATTGCTCAAGTAATTGAGCGGCAGGTTGGGTAGGTTCACTATTAAGACAAGTGATCTTTGTCAATTGCGACAATAAACTGTTAAGCGTCTTAATATATTTTTGATCATCAAGTATAGCCATCTGATCTTTCAGCATTTTAGAATATTGCCCATATTGCCTTTGGTAAAGGTTTTCCAACGTCTTATCCCCTAACACGCAATATTGGCGGTAACTGCGCTCCATCTCCAACGCAATACCTGTCATAGCCTCACTGCGGCGGGCATCCGCTAGCGTGGTACGGTTTATATCAGCCGCTTGCTCACTGAGTTGATCAAGACTCTGATAAGCCTGATAAGCCAAAACCAACAACGGCAATAACACCAGCCAGAAGGCCATGACAACTAATTGGCGCAATGAGCGCGGAAATAAACGCCATTTTTTCAAGGAAATCATCTCGTAACCTGTCAATACACCAATGCTAACCGACAAAGGGCTGATAGAAAAACCCATCGGCTGATAAATTCTGCTGTGACTGAAAATCAGTTTAGACGCAAACAGTACAAAGGGGCAGGTAAACACCTGAGCGATGACGGCGGGATAACAGTTTTTGCTACTATCCCGCCAGTGAGGATACTTATGCCTGTTGTTTATCTACAGTCAGGCATAGGTGGTGCCTCACTCCACGTGTCGCCCGATGTTTGATAAGGCTCGAAAGCGATATCACTGAGTTGGACGGTAGGCACCTTACTTTGGCATCATTCGATAGTTTATGTGGCATTTCTCCACCTAATGTGGGCCGACATAAGAAGTTGAATGAGCAACTGCGCCAGTTTAATGCAGATTCCATGCCAACATTAAAATTAAAATCATAACTAACTGTTTTTACTTTATAAAAAGTTAAACGTAACGTTTCAGCGACCAAACGCCTTATTTTCCGGTATGAGTGAAATTTATTTTTTGTCGCCAATTAAAGACACCTAAAATCATGCAAATAAAAATAGATTAAAATCAAACAGTTAAATGTCTCCTTTTTGAGACACCTATAACGCATGTTTGTCGGGTAATTGAGACAACGAAAAACAGAGTTAAATTTGTGACAATTTACCGAGTTAAAATTTTCACATCTGAGTTATCAATGGTCCATATTTGCCCCACATATGGCCTTTATCAGCAAATGATGTATTATTAAGAGGCAACAAGGTTTCTATCCGGAGGACAATATGTATCAAACCCCAAATTCGCGAATTACGACAGTCTCTGCGTTTAAAAAAGAACTAGCTTCTATGGATGTATCACAGCCAGTCACAGTAACCCAAAACGGGGAGCCGCTATATGTGGTTCAAGATCCTGTTCAGTTTGAAATGCAGCAAGAACAAATGGCATTGCTACGCCTGCTATCTTTTGCTGAAAAAGACATAAAATCTGGACGAATCGTGTCATCCAGTGAACTACGAAATAACTTACGGAACTTAGCAAACGGTGATAGTAAATAAAATTGAATATACTCAGACGTTTGAAAACCAGCTTCATGAACGTTTTAACTATTTAACCAGACATATCGGCGCAGAAACATCTTGGGAAATACTGGAAACCTTTTTATACAGCTTTGAAGCCCGTGTTCTTAAACATCCTAAAAGTACTCCACTATGCGAGGAAACGGCTGATATAGGGTTAACCAGCTACCATGACTATGTGGATACTAAATTGCAACTTCGAGCGATCTACAAAATAGATGAAGCCAACCATACCGTAATTGCTACACTGTTCCTAAATACACGACAGAATTTACGCCAAGCACTGATCCAATACTGCCTGCGTAGAGACTGAACTTCTGACATTCTATTAACCAAAAGGGAGAGCGATTTTTGCTCACCCTTTTGGTATGAATTGAAAGTGTCCTTCAACTAGTTTAACTCCATTATCGCTATTTACTTATCTTGCAATACTACCCTAACTACTTACGAGCATTACGGAAAATTCGCGGCCACGGACCATCTTCGTTCCATTCATTTAGATGCTATAAATTTCTGACAATGTGCTTTGGAGTTCCATAAAAATATACTCAAACTTAAATTATCATTAAAAAATTCTATTTTTTAACATTTTTTAGATGAAAAAAAACACCAAAATGTATAATATGCACTCAATTTAGACTATATTTTTATGAATACTATTTAAAAAACATCTTAAAAATGCGCCAAAAATGTCTTAAAAACATCCGAATTAAGCTTATTTAATACAAATTCCACCTTACACTATTGCCTGATTAAACTATTCGAGTTGTAAATTTAATTTTATGTTCTAGCATTATTGGAGGCTTCCACCTATATCGAGTTATGAGTAATATTCACTATGCAACGATATTTTTATTAATTAGGAAAGGGTAAATAGAAATGAAAGTTATTGTTATTGGAGCAAGCGGTACGATAGGAAAAGCAATCTCGGAAGAATTAGAAAAAAATCACGAAATCATTCGTGCTGGAAGGAATGGTTTAGATGTTATAGTTGATATCACTTCCATTGATAGCATTAAGCGTATGTATGAAAAAATTGGAAAAGTTGATGCTGTAGTCAGTGCAACAGGTAGCGCGCATTTTGGATCAATTTCAGAATTAACTCCAGAGTTAAATGAAATAGGAATCAACAGTAAACTTAAAGGCCAAATTAACTTGGTACTGTTAGGGATGGACTATATTAACGATGGCGGAAGTTTTACTTTAACAACTGGAATTATAATGGACGACCCTATCCGACAAGGAGCATCAGCAGCTATGGCAAATGGCGGTGTCAAGGCATTTGTAAAATGTGCAGCAATTGAAATGCCAAGGAGAATACGCATAAACAGCGTTAGCCCTAATGTCTTACAGGAATCATTGGATAAATACGGTGAGTTTTTCCCAGGTTTTAACGCTGTTCCTGCAAGCCGTGTAGCTCTTGCTTTTAGGAAAAGTGTCGACGGAGCTCAAACCGGACAAAACTACGAAGTTTATTAATTTAGAAAAAAGAATATAAATAACGTTTCATCATTCTGCTACACATGGCCTTCTTCAACTCATTATTTATTATAGATAAAATTATGAGCAGTATAAGATGGCAGGCGACTTCTGCCCTGCCTGCGCCGAATCTATTTTGGATGCTGCGGAATCGGAACGCGTCATGTGCGAAATGCAGACATTCTCGAAGCAAGTCAACGCGGCCATAGTCGATCCTAAGTTCATTGCCAGAGTACGTAAGAAGCTCGCGCTTGATCAGCGGGAAGCTTCTGAAATCTTCGGCGGCGGCATCAATGCTTTCTCGCGCTATGAAAACGGCAAGACCAAGCCATCTCTAGCTTTAGTGAAGTTGCTTAAAGTGTTGGATCGTCACCCCGATTTACTCTCTGAGGTCAGGATGATGTGATTCTTGCTATTCGTTCTATTGGACTCCAACCCCTTATTATAGGTCTATCCTCAAACAACACGACTGGGATCGAAATCGGTTTATCTATCAACTTCGTATTCGACAAAACCAGCTCATTTCCATACGTTCAATATATAAGTTTAAAAAATTTGTATAATTATATTAGCCAAAACGTGAAAAACCTTTCTATCTAGATTCATTACCAGGCCATCCAAACATAGCCGCTTATACCTCTGGATGGAACGCTAAAACAAATAAAAAAATGGCTTCAATTGTGATCTTATATCAATTACGAAATAAAGAATCTCAATGAAGCCAATCAATACTATCGTTTAAAAAACCACCTGATTACCCTAACTGCTTACGAGCATTACGGAAAACTCGCAGCCACGGGCCATCTTCGCTCCATTCATTTGGATGCCAGGAGTTATTCACCGTGCGGGATACCCTTTCTGGATGCGGCATCATCACGGTTGCTCGACCATCAAGGCTAGTCACTGCGGTAATGCCATTCACTGAACCATTTGGGTTAGCTGGATAGTTTTCCGTGACCTGACCATAGTTATTCACATAACGCAGCGCCACTAACTGGTTGCTTTCAAGCATCTCAAGATGCTGTCTATCACGGAATTCCACTTGCCCTTCCCCATGAGAAACCGCAATCGGTATACGAGAACCTACCATATCTTGCAAGAACAGCGACAGACTGTCCGTAATTTCCACCAAACTGAATCGTGCTTCAAAACGCTCTGAACGGTTACGGACAAAACGCGGCCAATGTTCGGCACCTGGGATCAACTCCCGCAAGTTAGACATCATCTGGCAACCATTACAAACACCAAGCGCCAAGGTATCAGGTCGTGCAAAGAAAGCCGCAAATTCATCACGAACACGCTCATTGAACAAAATTGATTTCGCCCAACCTTCACCTGCCCCCAACACGTCACCATATGAGAAGCCACCACAAGCAACCAGTGTCTGGAATTGGCTCAATCCAATGCGCCCAGACAACAAATCACTCATATGAACATCAATCGCCTCAAAACCTGCTTGGTGGAACGCCGCGGCCATTTCAACATGGGAGTTAACACCCTGTTCACGCAGTACAGCCACCTTCGGCCTTACCTGCTGCAAAATGTAAGGCGCTGCAATATCTTCTGAAATATCAAAGGTCAGTTTTACATTCAGTCCAGGGTCCTGATTATCTTGTTTAGCCTGATGTTCTTGATCTGCACACTCCGGGTTATCGCGCAGACGCTGCATTTGCCATGTGGTTTCTGCCCACCATAAACGCAAAGTACTGCGATTCTGACGATAAACTTCAGTGTTGCCGCTAAAGATCACAAAATCATCACCTGCTTTGGCTTTACCCAGATAATGCACGCAATCGGCCAGACCATGTTCTGCCAAAACGCTGTCAACAAATCCTCTATCCGATGCTCGAATCTGAACCACCGCGCCCAACTCTTCGGTAAAGAGCGCAGCCAGAATATCTTCATCAAACACGCTGATATCAGCTTCAATGCCACAGTGCCCGGCAAAAGCCATTTCAGCCAACGTTACCAATAAACCACCATCAGAGCGGTCGTGATAAGCCAGTAATTTTTGTTCCGAAATCAGTTGCTGAATAGCATTAAAGAAACCAGCCAATTGCTCAGCACTACGTACATCCGCGGTTTTATTACCCAGTTGACGGTAAACTTGCGCCAATGCGGTACCGCCCAATGCGTTCTTTCCTTGACCCAGATCGATTAATAACAACACATTATCTTCATCGGTGGAAAGCTCCGGCGTCACTGTACGGCGTACATCTTCCACTCTGGCAAAAGCGGTAATCACCAGTGACAAAGGCGCCGTCATCTCACGCTCCTCGCCTTGGTCATGCCAACGGGTTTTCATCGACATGGAGTCTTTACCCACCGGAATAGTCAGCCCTAACGCAGGACACAACTCCTCACCCACCGCTTTAACCGCCGCATACAAACCGGCATCCTCACCGGGGTGACCCGCAGCAGACATCCAGTTAGCTGAAAGTTTAACGCGTTTCAAATCCTGGACATAAGCAGAAGCGATATTGGTCAGGGCTTCACCAACCGCCATACGAGCGGAGGCAGCAAAATCCAGTAGCGCGACCGGCGCACGTTCACCCATAGACATTGCTTCGCCATAGTAGCTATCAAGGCTGGCAGTGGTAACAGCACAGTCCGCAACCGGGATCTGCCACGGTCCAACCATTTGATCGCGGGCCACCATGCCAGTAACAGAGCGATCGCCTATCGTGATCAGGAAGGTTTTTTCTGCCACCGCCGGCAAATGCATAATGCGTTTCACCGCTTCCGCCAGATCAATATCCCGACGCTCAAGGCTTTCACCTCTCGCTTTTAATGTATTGACATTACGCAACATTTTTGGCGTTTTACCGAGCAGTACATCCAGAGGCATATCGATTGGCTGGTTATCAAAATGTTCATCATTAAGCAGCAAATGACGTTCCTCTGTTGCCTCGCCGATAATGGCATAAGGCGCACGCTCACGCCGACAAATCTCTTCAAACAGCGGAAGTTGTTCCGGCGCAACGGCCAGTACATAACGCTCTTGTGACTCATTACACCAAACTTCCAGCGGACTCATCCCCGGTTCATCATTGAGAATTTTACGTAACTCAAATCGTCCGCCGCGGCCACCATCACTGACCAACTCAGGCATCGCATTGGAAAGCCCACCCGCGCCAACATCATGAATAAACAGAATCGGGTTGTTTTCGCCTAGCTGCCAACAGCGATCGATCACCTCTTGACAACGGCGCTCCATTTCCGGGTTATCCCGTTGAACCGAAGCAAAATCCAGATCCGCGTCAGATTGCCCCGATGCCATAGAAGATGCGGCCCCGCCACCCAAGCCAATATTCATGGACGGGCCGCCAAGCACAATTAGTTTTGCGCCAACGGAAATTTCACCCTTTTTGACATGTTCATCACGAATATTACCGATCCCACCCGCCAGCATAATGGGTTTGTGATAACCACGTAATTCGCTGCCGTTATGACTGTTTACTTTTTCTTCATAGGTACGGAAATAACCCAACAACGCCGGACGGCCAAATTCATTATTAAATGCCGCGCCCCCTAAAGGGCCTTCCACCATGATATCCAAGGCGCTGACAATACGCTCAGGCTTACCGAAATCCTCTTCCCACGGCTGTTCAAAACCCGGTATCCGCAGATTGGATACCGAAAATCCCACCAGACCCGCTTTCGGCTTAGCGCCACGACCGGTCGCCCCTTCATCGCGGATTTCACCACCAGAACCTGTCGATGCCCCCGGCCAAGGCGAAATCGCAGTCGGGTGATTATGGGTTTCAACTTTCATCAGAATATGGGCCTGCTCCTGATGGTAATCATATGAACCGTTTTCCGCACTGGCAAAGAAACGGCCAACAGCAGATCCCTCCATCACCGCGGCATTATCTTTATAGGCTGACAGGACATAATCAGGTGTCTGCTCATAGGTGTTTTTAATCATTTTAAACAATGATTTAGGCTGTGCCTGATCATCAATAATCCAATCAGCATTAAAGATTTTATGACGGCAATGTTCTGAGTTAGCCTGAGCAAACATATAAAGCTCTACATCTGTTGGATTACGCCCCAATTTCTGGAAAGCATCCATCAGATAATCAATCTCATCCGAGGCCAACGCCAATCCAAGTTCAATATTGGCGGTTTCTAACGCACCGCGTCCTGCTTGCAGAATATCAATGCGTTTTAACGGAACGGGTTGCTGACGAGAAAACAATTTCTCCGCCTGTTCCAATTGAGTGAAGACCGTTTCCATCATCCGATCATGCAGCAATGATGACAATATTTGCCACTGTGCATCACTCATTTCACTACTCTGGATGTAATAAGCCAGGCCACGCTCCAGACGCACAACCTGGGACAGGCCACAATTGTGAGCAATATCCGTTGCTTTGGAAGACCACGGGGAAATCGTTCCCGGACGAGGTGTCACTAACAACAACGCACCTTGGGGTTCATGCTCAGCCAGCGAAGGTCCATATTTTAATAATTGTTGTAACTTCGCTGAATCAGCATCACTCAAAGGTGCATTAATCTCTGCAAAATGAACATATTCGGCATAAATATCATCCACCGGAAGTTGCTGTTCTTGACATACAGAAAGGAGTTTAGTGATACGAAATGCAGATAAAGCAGGTGAGCCACGCAGAATTTTCATAGTAATCAATTCTCTCATCTTAGAAGCAAAGCTTAATAGATGCCTAAGGGGAAATGAACCCATTATAGAGGATTGTCACCCACGACGAAACCGTTTGCGTGACGATTATTAAAGCCTCTTATTCTATCGCCGGACCATACAAATAGTATCAATTAAGTTGCACAGCCAGTTTTTGTTCCGCAAAATGCTCAATCACTGGAAATTTAACCATAACAATATAGCGCGTTTCCACATAGCACCATACCGCGTCACACAGAGATAACCGTTTGAATAATATAAAAATAAATTATTTCGTTATCATTGTTATCGCTCTTTTTTCTGCCGCTATCATCAGTCTGAACATCAGTTGGCCGAATAAACAGCAGGAGCAGATGAACAGGATTATGACCAGAGGAGAGCTACGGATCAGCACCATTAGCTCACCTCTGATTCACCTTACCAGTAAGAAAGAACCCAATGGATTTGATTACGAGCTGGCAAAACGCTTCGCTGATTACCTTGGCGTCAAATTAGAAATTAAATTTAGAACAAATATTAATCAATTATTCGATGACCTGGAAAAGGGTGAAGCTGATTTTCTGGCCGCTGGCTTGACCTATCATCAAGAAAGATTGGCTCAAACCCGCGCAGGTCCAGCTTACTATTCTATCTCTCAACAACTGATTTATCGCAAAGGAACTCCACGCCCTCGCTCTTTTAAAGACTTAAAAGGTAAACTGCTAGTCGCTTCTGGTTCTGCTCATGCCAGCACATTGAAAAAGCTAAATACAGAATTCCCAAAACTCGAATGGGAGGAGACACAGCAATATAACACTCGCGAGCTACTGGAACAGGTATCAGAAGGTAAACTGGATTATACATTAGGCGACTCAATTAATGTCTCGTTGCAACAACGTACTCACCCTAATCTGGCCGTTGCTTTTGATGTTAGCGAAGATAACCCGCTGACATGGTATTTAAAACGCATTGACGACTACAGCCTTTATGCTGCCATGCTGGATTTTTTCAGCCAGCTAACGGAACAAAATGTCATGCCGCGATTGGAGGAAAAATATTTTGGTCACGTCAACTCATTTGATTATTTCGATACACTCTCTTTTTTAAGCGCCATCAATAATATTCTGCCTACCTATCGGCCACTATTTGAAAAATATTCCGGTGATATCAGTTGGCAACTACTTGCTGCCATTGCCTGGCAAGAGTCTCATTGGGACCCACAGGCAACCTCGCCCACGGGTGTGCGTGGCCTGATGATGTTAACCAGTCAGACGGCTAAAGGGTTAGGCGTTATTGATCGCCTTGATCCGGAAGAGAGTATTAAGGGAGGCGCGATCTATCTGCAAGATCTAATGAAACGACTACCCGAAAATATTCCTAAAGACGAGCGTATCTGGTTTGCACTGGCTGCTTACAATATGGGTTATGGACATATGTTAGATGCTCGCAAATTGACGGCATCACAGAAAGGAAATCCTGATAGTTGGCTCGATGTCAAAAAACGGCTGCCGCTATTAAGCCAGAAAAAATATTATACAAATACCACCTATGGCTATGCCCGTGGACATGAAGCTTATCGCTATATTGAAAATATTCGCCGTTATCAGCTTAGTTTAGTCGGATATTTACAGGCCAAAGAAAACCGGAAAAAATTAATTTTCCAAGAAAACCAACCAAAATAAGTAAACAAATATAAGGCTCTAAGAAGTCAATTACAGCCATTATATATCCTCAGTTATATTATGTTTGACAGCTAATCCAACTAATCATATTAAATTCGTCAGGACACTATCTCTCCCAAAGGATAAATCATGATTAATTTAGATATTAACGAACAAAATAAAATTATGGTCGTCAGCAGCCATGTATTTAGTCCGACGACGGCGAATGGTCGCGCCTTTACAGAGTTAATAGAAGCATTAAAAAAGAACAATTTCGCTGTTATCCTGGCTGCGACATTTCAAGATGGCATAGCCACAGTTTGTTCTGATTCTTCACTATGCTGTATTTTTGTTGATTGGACTTCAGGAGATAATAACTATGAATCTCATAAACAAGTCCTAGAATTACTGAAAGAAATACGCAAACACAATACAACCATTCCGGTATTGTTGACTGCGGAATATTCCAGCATCGACACGCTGACGCTTGAAATCATGGGATTGGCAGATGAATTCGTCTGGATGCTTGAAGACACGGCTGGATTTATCGCCTCTCGCGCCAGTTCACTAATTAAGAAATATTATGCCCAATTATTACCGCCTTTCACTCGTGCATTACTGCAATATACTCAAGAATCACCGGAATATTCCTGGACTGCGCCGGGACATCAAGGCGGTGTCGCGCTGACTAAGACGGCGGCAGGAAGAGAATTAATTAATTTCTTTGGGGAAAACTTATTCCGGAGTGATATTGGCATAGAAAGAAAAACACTTGGCTCACTGCTAGATCATACAGGTGCGATTAAAGAATCAGAAGAATATGCAGCAATGGTTTTTGGCGCGCATCAAAGTTATTGCGTTCTTAACGGCACTTCGGGTTCTAACCGTATTATCATGGGAGCCATTATTGGCGAGAAAGAGATTGTTATATGCGATCGCAATTGCCATAAATCCATTGGACAAGGTTTAATAATGACTGGGGCTTTGCCCGTATATCTTATTCCTCAACGCAATCGCTATGGCATTATTGGTCCCATACCCAGAGATCAATTTCAACCAGAATATATCCAACAAATCATTGATGAACATCCGTTAAAAGCGATCGCGATAGACAGTAAACCTGTTTATGCGGTCGTGACCAACTGTACTTACGATGGAATATGTTATCACGCAGAACAAGCACAAAATTTACTAGCAAAAAGTGTTGATCAAATTCACTTTGATGAAGCTTGGTTTGCTTATGCTCGTTTTAACCCTATGTATAAACACCGTTATTCAATGCGTGATGACCCAAAAGATTTTGACAGTCATGGCCCGACAATATTTGCCACTCAATCTACGCATAAGATGTTGGCAGCATTATCACAATCATCGTATATCCATATTCGCAATGGTAAAAAACCCGTTGAACATTCTCGTTTCAACGAATCTTATATGATGCATTCTACAACTTCACCGCTATATTCGCTGATCGCCACTAATGAAATTGGCGCTGCCATGATGGATGGCCCACAAGGGCAAAGACTAATACAAAATGCGATTAATGAAGCCGTCGACTTCCGTCTGACATTAGCAAAAACCCATCATCAATTTAAACAAAAAGATGATTGGTTCTTCTCGCCCTGGAATGCCAGAGAGATTATCAGCTCAGATAACGGTAAATTAATTCCTTTCCATGAAGCAAACAAAGAACAATTGGCAACAGATCCTGCCTGTTGGGTATTAAAAGAGGGAGATAAATGGCATGGATTTACCAATCTATCAGAAGAATGGTGCCTGCTAGATCCGACAAAAGTCGGTATTTTGTGCCCAGGAATGAATGATAATGATGAATTGCTGGAAAATGGCATTCCAGCCGAAATTCTTTCCGCTTATCTCAGTCAGCATGATATTGTGCCGGCACGTACCACCGATTTTATTGTTCTTTGCCTGTTTTCTATCGGCGTCACCAAAGGTAAATGGGGAACGTTGATCAATGTATTGTTGAATTTTAAGAAACACTATGACGCTAACACTTCACTTAAACAATGTTTGCCAAAACTCGCGAAGCAATACCCTGAATATTATGAAAATATGGGGCTAAAAGATATTTCGGATAAAATATTTGCGTATATAAAACAATATGAAATAGATATTGAGCAAAAGAAATCATTTAGCCAATTACCTGAGATAGTGAAACTGCCCCGACAAGCACACCTTGATCATATGGGAGGCCGTACTGAACATATACCGCTTAATGAACTGGCAGGGCGCATATCGGCTGTTAGTGTCATTCCTTATCCGCCAGGTATACCAATAATCCTACCGGGAGAACGTTTTGGCGATGAACATGCTCCCCGGTTACAATATATTCGCCAGATCGGTGAATGGAATAAAAAGTTCCCAGGCTTTGAAAAAATCCTGGAAGGTGCAGAGATGATAAACGGCGAGTACCATATATGGGTACTAAAAGAGTGAGTCAATAATATCTATTGATTTTCTTCCTGCTGTTTTCTGGCGGCTTTTACTGCTTTATGTTGCAGCCGACGTTGTTTGAAAAAAGCGCTCAACATCGTCGAACATTCCTCAGCAAGCACGCCGCTGGTAATATCAATTTGATGATTCATGCCAGGATGGCGCAATATATCAACCAAAGAACCTACGGCGCCAGTTTTCATATCACTGGCGCCATAAACCAACCGCTGTATTCGACTATGTATCATGGCGCCAGCGCACATAGTGCAAGGTTCGAGGGTGACGTATAAGGTGGTATTTATCAAACGATAATTGTGTAACTGCTCTCCCCCTTTACGTAACGCAATAATTTCAGCATGAGCGGTAGGATCATGCGCAATAATAGATTGATTCCAACCTTCCGCAACGATTTTATTATCAGCAACCAATATAGCGCCAACAGGTATTTCCCCCTGTTCTTGCGCGTTCATTGCTCGTTCTATCGCCTGCTGCATCCAATATTCGTCACTATATATTTCAATCACTACGGTATCTCATTTGATTACATCAGGGGCAATTATAACGATTTGTTTTACCTGTTTTCCAGATATATTTTCTTATTAATCCATTGGGAATATACCCTCGAGATAATTTTATATATCCATTATTACTATAATATCCAAAAAATTAATAGGAAAATATATAACACCGTTCTATTCCATGACATTAACATATTCCATTTCAATAATAAGCCGAAACAAGTTCGGCTTATTATTCATTCTAAAACATTAATTAAAAACCAATTGCGAAATAATCTCCATATACATAAGTATCATTAGCAGATAACTTGATTTCAGTTCCATAAGCGTTAACTGTTCGCGCAGCAACCCAAGAATCAAAAGTATTCAACGTTCCGTTAGGTGCTGCTGACATCGGAAATATCCAATCACCAACAGGTGACATAAAAACTTTCAAACAACCACGCTTAAAAGGTGTTGGTAAAACAACCTTGTTTCTCGCTAACGGAGTAAAATTATGTCTTCCCCATTGAAGTATTAATCCACCAGGCAGTTGTTGATAACCATTAGGTGATAAGTTACCAGGAAGCTGTTTATTCATATGACACTGTAATGAATCAGTAAACGTCTGATTAAGGGTTGCCAAATCACCATTATCCAAAACATCCTTGCCACACTGCGTGGACATAAAATTAGCCACAACAGAGGCTATTGTTGATGACTGACGTAATGCTTTATTTAATACATGCGTGGTGAGACCTACTGGAGGAAATCCAGTCTGCAACTCTGGACTATTTTCATATAAATATTGAGACACCACATTAGCACCATCTTTAATAGAAAATGCTTTAAAATCATTTTTATTACTCATTTATTCCCCTTACAAAAAAATAATATATTTCATTTACTAAAAGCTTGCTTACATAAGAATTTTAAAATACAAAGCTAACATCTGTGTGCAAACAATCAATCTATTTTAACCATTATATTATTAAAGAAAATACACCAGAAAATTGTAATAACAAGGAAACAATATGATGATGGAACATAAATTTAATTAAAAATAGGATTTCAAGAGTTAATTATATTTTTCCAATATAGAAAGCATTATTTAATATCACTGATACTTCGGCACGAAAAATAATAAATCATCTAACCCTTTTTCATCTCTTTCTGTCCCCATATTATTCCAACCTCCAGTATAAATCTCTCAGTATAGAAACTATTGAAAATAGTTTCTATAAATAAGACATTAATAACTTTGATATATTTTCGACCAAAAAAATATTGAATATTTATTACTACCAACCGCACATAATACACATAAATAGTCAGAATTCTGAGTTATAAAAGTATTTCATTATTCTTTTTACGAACTAAACTATAAATGGCAGGAAATTATTTCTACAACGACTCAATGTACTAATCATCAAATACATCATTTAACTCGAGGAAAATGTATGAGCCCCAAGAATGATTTTAAAGCTTTTTCTACTAGTAGTAATGCTAACGTAGTGAGCCAAGAAAGATATGAAGAAAGCCTGAGTTTGTATTCTGGATTTCCCCCAGATAATGTTCCCACTCACTTATTAAATAAAGTACTACGTCAATCGTCAACAATAGCTTCTATTGTGGCTAATTTCATCGCGACACAATCTGGCAGTGATATTCTCGATGATGGTGATACCGCTAAACTCACTATCCAATTAAATAAAGCGTTAGAACAAAAAATTACAACACAAATTCCCGATGCCTCATTAGTACAGAAAGGTGTTGTTCAACTTACAAATGTGGTTGGCAATAGTAATACATTGGCTGCAACTCAGAAACTTGTCTCCGATATAAATGATAGAATTAATCAGATTCCAAATATGTCGTCTTTCACTGCAAATTTAACTCAGAATGGCTGGCAAAAATTACCGTCAGGTTTAATTGAAATGTGGGGAATGGGTAATGCTTCTTATGGTGGATATTTGAATAATTTTCCAATACCGTTTCCAAATAAATGTCTTAATGTCACATTAACTCATTTTGGTTATGGCCCTCAGTCAGCAGGCATATTTTCAGTAATCGTAGAAAATCAACAGCAGTTCAAATGTTATAGAGGCATAAATGACAGCCAACCTTATGTTCTGACATATTTTAGAGCAGTAGGATATTAATTTAATAAAATCAAACCACTACAATTACTTCATTAAAATTAGCGGAAAATTATAAACAATAAAACCCATGTATTCAGTATATTAGATATGGAATTATTTTTACAATAATTCCATATATTATTTATAAAGATTATCACTTAACTTTAGGAGTATAATATGAACCAATAAAAACATAAAGAAAGTTAGAGTTTGAAGACTGGGTTTGTACCCGATTATATTACCACTAAGTTAATACTGGATATATCCTCTATACTTATGGAACATAATATAAAACAAATATAATAACCTAACCAAAAGACAAAATTATAATACTTTCGTAGCTAATATTTTTACACCATGTATTTTAACAATACTTATGAAAGATATTTAAAATTTCCTAAAATAATTTCCTAAAATAAATAAGATAAAATAATTTCCAGACGTGAAATATAAACATCTTGAATATACTTTCGATAACAATATGTTAAACGATTTATTGTCATCAGTCATATATAAATAATCAATCACTTAAGTTATAATAGAATCTTACGCTCCTCTTTTTGGAGTAGACTATAATTAGAATCAATCTCGATAAATTACCTATACTATAACTTAACATATTAATTATAACATAATATTATTTAAGGAAAGTGTATATGAGTCCCAAGAATGATTTTAAAGCTTTTTCTATCAATAATAATGCCAATGTAGTGAGTCAAAAAGAATATGAAAAAAGCCAGAATTTACAAACTGGATTTCCACCAGAAGATATTACTACTCACGTGCTAAATAAAGCATTACGTCAATCGTCAACAATAGCCTCTGCCGTGGCTGATTTTATCGCGACACAATCTGGCGATGATGTTCTGGATGATGGGGATATTGTTAAACTAATCGCCCAGTTAAATAGAGCATTAGAACAAAAAATTATAACTAAAATTTCCACCTCCGCATTGGGAAAAGCACAAAACGGCGCAGATATTCCTGATAAAAATACATTTGTGAAAAACTTAGGTTTAAATGAAGCTGCAAAAAGAGGAATAGGCGTTGGAGTTAATCAGGTTCCAGATATGTCGTTTTTCAATGCAAATCTGAATTATAGCGGCTGGCAAAAGTTACCTTCGGGTTTAATTGAAATGTGGGGAATAGCTCAAGTTAATGGTTATGGCTCTTACACGTCTGGATATTTAAACAACTTTCCAATACCATTCCCAAATAAATGTTTTAATGTCACGTTAACTCATAATGGCCATAGCCCTAACGCAGCGGGAATATTTTCAGTAATCATAGAAAATCAGCGTGAGTTTCGATGTTTTAGAAGCCCTACTAATTGGACTCCTGCTGTTATAACATATTTTAGGGCGATAGGATATTAATTTAATAAAAATCAAATTGCCATGATCATTTAATTAAAATGGCAAAAGACTATAAACGATAAAAACCATGTATTCAACGCATTAAATAAGGAATTACTTTTACAATAATTCAATATGTTATTTATAAAGTTCATCACTTAATTTAAGGAGTATAATATGAGTCCTAAAAATGACTTTAAGGCTTTTTCTATTAGTAATAATGCTAATGTAGTAAACCAAGAAAAATATGAAGACAGTCAGAATTTGAAGACTGGGTTTGCACCCGATGGTATTACCACTAATATATTAAATAAGGCATTACGTCAATCATCCACAATATCCTCTGTCGTCGCTAATTTTATCGCGACACAATCTGGTAATGATGTTCTGGATGACGGCAATATAGAGAAACTCACCGCTCAATTAAATAAGGCGCTGGAACAGAAAATAGTACCAAAAATTCCCGATGCTTCATTAACACAGAAAGGTATTGTTCAGCTTACAGATGTGGTTGGTAATAGTAATTCACTCGCTGCAACTCAAAAGCTTGTTTCTGATGTCAATGATAATGCTAACAATAGATTAGCCAAAAACCAAAATGGGGCGGATATTCCCAATAAAAATGAGTTTGTGAAAAATCTCGACTTATTGGAAACCGTCAATTTGGCGAAAAATGCTGTGCCGAATAGTAGGAAAATTAATGGTAAATCGCTGATTGGAGATATCAATTTAGAGGCTGGCGATGTGGGAGCATTTAGGCTCGGATTAACAGGAAAATATTCTGTTGATAACCAAGTTCCGTGGAATGTAGATTCAGGATCATATGACCTACTGCATCCGAAATTTAGTGATCATGTTGTGCACTTCTATAATGGCGTTGGGAGTTGTCCAGCTTTTCAGTTGAAAGTGCATTACAAAAACGGCGGTATTGCTTATCGCTCGGCGCGTGATAATTATGGATTTGAAGAAGATTGGACTAACATTTATACAACAAAAAACAAACCTACTGTCAACGAACTTGGTTTATCAGAAACCGTAGCATTGGCGAGAAATGCGGTTCCTAATAGCAGGAGAATTAACGGCAAAGCGTTAACTGAAGACATCAATCTGGTAGCCGGAGATGTGGGGGCGTATTCACGTGCGGAAGTTGACGAACGATATCAAAAGAAAGGCTCTAATCAGAGATGGCAGAAAATAGGAACCAGCAGAGATAGCGGAAGTAGCATATTACTAAGTCAGGACATAAGAGGAAGATGTATATATTTACGTACTGGTAACCCTGGTATATTTTTACCTTTACAAATGCCTCCGATCGATAATATTTTGGTTGGTACTGGATATGGATCAAAAGGGTGGCTTGTTGTGCATTCGTCAGATGGCGGATTGAGATTATCTATAGTAAACAAAGAAGATTGCCCTGATATCATAGAAATTTATATTGCTGACTAGAATTATGGGCTGCATGGCGGCCCTTTTCCCATTTATTTTTTAGGAGATAATTTATCCCCCTATCTAATAAAGATATTTACCTATATTTATCGAACAAACACAAAACAAATATAACAATCCAACCAACAGAAAAAACAATATTATTTTCATAGCAACCATTCTGACACCCTATATTTTTAATAAACCTTGTTAAAACTATTTAAAAAATTCACAAAACAGATAAGATAAAATAACTTCAAAATGTAAAATATAAACATTTCGAATATATTTTAGATTACAAGATGTTAAACGATTTATTGCCAGTAATTATACAAAAATAATTAATCATTTGATTTATAATGTAATCTTACTATCCTCTTTTTGGGGTAGACTATAATTGAAATTAATCTCGATAAATTACCTATACTATAACTCAATATGTTAATTACAGAAGAACATTATTTTATTTAAGGAAAATATATATGAATCCAAAGAATGATTTTAAGGCGTTTTCTATTGGTAATAACGCTAATGTAGTGAGTCAAGAAAGATACGAAGAAAGTCAGAATTTACAAACTGGGTTTCCCCCAGAAAATATTACTACTCATATATTAAATAAAGCATTACGCCAGTCATCCACAATAGCTTCTGTTGTAGCTGATTTTATTGCGATAGAATCTGGCAGTGATGTCTTGGATGATGGTAATACAACCAAACTTACTACACAATTAAATAAAGCGTTAGAAAAAAAAATTGCTACAAAAATTCCCGATGCCTCATTAACACAGAAAGGTATTGTTCAGCTTGCAGATGTGGTTGGCAATAGTAATACGCTGGCTGCAACTCAAAAGCTTGTTTCCAATATAAATGATAACGCTAATAAAAGACTAGAAAAAGCGCAAAACGGCGCAGATATTCCTGATAAAAACGCGTTTGTGAAAAACTTAGGTTTAAATGAAGCCGCCAAACGGCAAGTAGGAACTGGAATTAATCAGATTCCAGATATGTCGTCTTTTAGCGCAAACTTAGTTGAGAATGGTTGGCAAAAGTTACCTTCAGGTCTAATTATAATGTGGGGAATAGCACTAGTTGCTTTCGGTGGAAGTGGACAACCTAATAGCGGATATCTTAATAACTTTCCAATACCATTTCCAAATAAATGTTTTAGTATCACATTAACTCACACTGGCTGGGACCCTGGCGCAGCAGGAATATTTGGAGCAAAAGTAGAAAACCAGAGTCAATTTCGGTGTTATAGAAGTAATACTGGTTATACTCCCGCTGTTCAGACAGCTTTTATAGCAATAGGATATTAATTAAAAATAATTAATTTACTATGATGATTATTTAACTAAAATTGGCAAAAAAAAATCATGAACGATAAAAATTATGTATTCAGTGCGTTAGATCAAGCATTTTATCCACTATCATTACAACAAGATTATATTGCAGCAGGTTCATGGCCAAATGATCCTATATCTGTAACTGATGACATATTCCATCAATTTTCAGGAATACCGCCAGAAGGAAAAATACTTTCTTCTGGCGAAGATGGTCTTCCTTGTTGGGAAGATATCCCACCTCCAACAAAAGAGGAATTGATATCGATAGCAGAAGCCCAAAGAGCACAATTCATATCTCTTTCAAATGAGAAAATAACGCCGCTTGCCGATGCTGTCGAACTTGATATAGCGACAAATGAAGAAACACTATTGCTTAAAGAGTGGAAAACATACCGTGTGATGCTTAATCGAGTTGATACTTCAACGGCCTCTGAAATTGATTGGCCAATTCCTCCATTATCGTAATTAATAAAAAGGCCGGGAATAGGATAATACCCGGTCTTTATCATTTTATTGATTCTGGTATTTTGTATCTATTCAACATCAATAATCATTAAAATATTAAACCCATTCAGTAATACCACATATATACATACCCACTACAAATAATTAGAACAAATAGACTTAAATAATAGCAATTACCCAACCTTCTCAGACCACAAATGGAATTAATAAAAATTATTTTCAAATATCAAATGTAAACATTTAATATTACAAATCATTAACATATTCATTACCATCAATTATATAAAAATAGTTAACCCTATAAGCTATAAGAATATTCCATTATTCTTTTTTCTAACTAAACTGTAGCTGCCGTGAATAGGGAGAAATTATTTTTATAACAATTCACTATATTGTTTATAAAATGCAATACTTAATTGGAGAAAAATATATGAGTCAAAAGAATGATTTTAAGGCTTTTTCTGTTAGTGACAATGCAAATATAGTGAAACAAGACGCATATGAAAAAGAGCAAAAATTGCAAACTGGGTTTCCAACAGGAGATATTACCGCTGAACTGTTAAATAAAGCATTACGTCAGTCGTCAACCATATCCACTGTCGTCGCTAATTTTATCGCAACACAATCTGGCGAAGACGTTCTGGATAATGGGGATGTAGACAAACTCACCACTCAATTCAAGAAAGCCTTAGAACAAAAAAACACAACAGAAACTCGCGATGCCTCATTAACAGAAAAAGGAATTATTCAGCTCACAGATCAAATAGGCAACAGTAATACACTCGCGCCAACTCAGAAGCTTGTTTCTGATGTAAATGATAATGCTAATAATCGACTGGCAAAAGACCAAAACGGCGCAGACATTCCTGATAAAGCTGCATTTATAAAGAACCTTGGTTTATCAGATTCAACAAATATAACGATAGGGAATGGTGAAAATCAAGTACCTAATATGTCGTTTTTCACCTCTAATCTGAATCAGGTCGGATGGCAAAAATTACCTTCGGGTTTAATTGAAATGTGGGGAATAGCATCAGTTAAAGGCAATGCTTATGCCGAACCAGGTACTTTAAATAACTTTCCAATTCCCTTTCCTAATAAATGTCTCAACGTCACGTTAACTCACGTTGGTAACGCCCCTCAACATGCTGGCACATTTTCAATAATGACGGTCAATAATTCCCAATTCCAATGTTTTAGCAGTATTCCATATTTACAAATTCCTGTAGCAGCATTTTATAGGGCAATAGGGTATTAATATGAACGAGAAAAACTACGTATTTAGTGCATTAAATAAAGCATTTTATCCGCTATCATTACAGCAGGATTACATTGCAGCAGACTCATGGCCAAACGATCCCATATCTGTAACTGATAATATATTCCATAAGTTTTCAGGAATACCGCCAGAAGGAAAAATACTGTCCTCTGGAGAAGATGCTCTTCCTTGTTGGGAAGATATTCCACCACCGACAAAAGAGGAATTGATAGCTATTGCAGAAGCCCAAAGAGCGCAATTTATATCTATTGCAAATGAAAAAATAACCCCACTTTCTGATGCAGAAGAACTTGATATAGCAACAGACGAAGAAATGCTATTACTCAAAGAATGGAAAAAATACCGCGTCATGCTTAACCGGGTTGATACGTCAAATGCACCAGAAATTGACTGGCCAATTACGCCATTATCGTAATTAATAGAAAGACCGGGATTCAGGAAGAACCCGGTCTTAATCATTTTATTATTGCTAATATTACAGCAGTAAATGCTCTGTCATTATATATACCCGTCATCTTTCAAGTTGCCTCTTTGTTGGCTGCGCTCACTCACCCCAGTCACATAGTTATCTATGCTCCCGGGGATTCGCTCCCTTGCCGTCGCGATGCATCTTGAAATCCATAGGGTATAAGCTATTTTACGCCAATATTTTTCAGCTCATGCGATATTAGTAAATTATATGTCATTGGAATTTACTTTCCATAATAAACATTTCAGCATAGAAATTATTTATCACTAAAATATATGAAAAATAATTAATCCCATGAGATATAAAAATATTTAATTATTATCTTTTATCTCTAGACTATGAGCGATAGGAAATCATCCTTACAATAATTTTAAAAATGACCTATAGAACTTTAGGGAAATATATATGAATCTCAAGAATGATTTTAAAGCGTTTTCTGTTAGAGATGGTGCTAATGTGGTGGCTCAAAATTTATATGAAGAGCTTCCAGAACTACAGTCTGGATTTCCGCCAATAGGTCTTACCACTCATGTATTAAATAAGGCATTACGTCAGTCATCAACAATATCATCTGTTGTAGCTGATTTTATTTCGGCAGAATCTGGCAGTGATGTTTTGGATGATGGTAATATAGCCAAACTCACTGCACAATTAAATAAAGCGCTAGAACAAAAAATTACAAGAAAAATTCCCGATGCCTCATTAACACAAAAAGGTGTTGTTCAACTCACAGATATCATTGGCAATAGTAATACACTGGCTGCAACACAAAAGCTTGTCTCCGATATCAATAATAATGCCAATAACAGACTGGAAAAAACGCAAAATGGCGCAGATATTCCTAATAAAAATGAGTTTGTGAAAAACTTAGGTTTAGATAAAGCTGTAAACTTGAAAGTAGGCAATGGAATGAATCAGATTCCAGATATGTCGTTCTTCACAGCAAACTTGGTTAAGAATGGCTGGCAAAAATTGCCTTCGGGTTTAATTATAATGTGGGGATTAGCACAAGTTTATAACCATAGCAGCCCTCAATCTGGGTATTTAAATAACTTTCCAATACCGTTTCCAAATGAATGCGTTAGCATCACGCTAACGCATCGTGGCAATGACCCTCAAGCAGCAGGTATATTCTCAGCAACGGTAGAAAATAAGAATCAGTTTCGGTGTTATAAAAATATTAATTACCATAAACTCACTACTTTTACATTTTTTATGGCAATGGGATATTAATTAAAAAATTATTTTTATTATTTAATTAAAATTGGCAGAAAATTATGAACAATAAAAACTATGTATTCAGTGCATTAAATAAAACATTTTATCCAGTATCATTACAGCAAGATTATATTCAAGCTGGCTCATGGCCAAACGATCCTATATCTGTCACTGATGATATATTCCATACATTTTCAGGAATACCGCCAGAAGGAAAAATACTGTCCTGTGGCGAAGATGCTCTTCCTTGTTGGGAAGATATTCCACCACCGACAAAAGAGGAATTGATAGCTATTGCAGAAGCCCAAAGAGCGCAATTTATATATCTTGCAAATGAAAAAATAACGCCGCTTGCTGATGCGGTCGAACTTGATATAGCCACAAATGAAGAAACACTGTTACTTAAAGAGTGGAAAAAATACCGCGTGATGCTTAACCGGGTTGATACTTCAACAGCCCCGGAAGTTGACTGGCCAATTTCCCCATTATCATAATCAGCAAAACAAGACCGGGATTCAGGCAGAACCCGGTTTTAATCGTTTTATTATTACTAATACTACAACAGCCATAAATATTTTGTTATTATTCGAGTTGTTCTTCCTCAAAAGAATGAAAAAAATATAAAATGAAAAATAAGTTAATCTATTGAAATGTCGTTATTAATCAAAAAAAGCTGTATCAATTGTGATATGTGTGAACCGTGTAAATAAAACATTAAAAATCAATTTCTTACTTTTGTGTGTTACTTTTTGTGTTGCTAAATTTTATGCTACCAACTCGGAAGAATTGAGCTGCATAACACAAAAATAGCCATAAATGGATTAAGAAGCCGAGTGAAAAACGGGACAATAAAGTCCCAAAATTCACCCGGCTTTCATTTACTTCGGCACTTCCGGCCACTCCACATTCGGTGCTTGATCAACATCTACACGAGTCAGTAATACTCTGTATTTCTTCCATTCTAACAGAGCGGCTTTCTCTGAGTCTGTAGCGACTTCTAAGTCAACAGAGTCTTGTAGCAATGAAAGTGTTTCATTTGCTTGTTGTAACAGTGCTGCTTGCTTCTGTTTTGCTTCGTTGATTTGATGAGACTTGAGTAAGTCTTTATCAACTACCCAGTCTTTGCCGTCCCATTTGTCGAAATCGGTGGGCGG